>JBILRJ010000181.1:0-6302 GCA_044372695.1 Spirosomataceae bacterium | reverse complement strand
CTAAACTATTTTCAGGATACAAGGCCTGATAGCCAGCATCCGTGAAAACAAAGGTTCCCGGACTGCAAGTAAATTGTGTTTCTTCATTATGTACCAAAAAACTGGGTGTTCCGCCTACCACATATTCCAAATTCGGAAATTGGCTGTCCAATGCATGCTTTATGGTCCAAAATTCAACAAAATCTTTCGCTACATGCTCCTGCCTTTCGGTCATATTCATATCTCTGATGTGGCCATCATAAGCATGAATACCTTTTAAGTGGATATTCGGACAATTGTTTATTTCATGGATCAATTCCAAAGCTTTTTCAGGCACAATGCCTGTCCGATTCATCCCTACATTTAAATCCACATAGAGATTTAAGTTAATCCCCGCCTGTCCCGCTGCTACCTGATAGTGTTGAAGCGCAGAGGAATCGTCACAAAGGGAAGAAAAAGTAGTTTTTGGATAATAAGTGATTAACTGAATGAATCGCCCAACATTCGGACCTGTTAATTGCATGGAAATTAGAACATCTGGTGCCTCAGACAATGCAAGTAATTCGGCTTCCGCAATGGTGGCCGCTTTGAATTTGGTGATGCCAGAAGCCAACAACATCTCATTGACTTCCTTGGTCTTGTGGGTTTTGATGTGAGGACGTAATCTGTTTACATTTCCTATTTTTTGAATAACCCAATCAATGTTTTTCTGAATAATATCCGGAAAAACAATTACACCTGGAGTTTCAATTTGACTATAATCGATTTTCATTACAACAATGCTCTGTCTAGATGTACATAACCGCCGTCTACGTGGATTAATTGACCGGTGGTGTGACTCGATTTCGGTGAAAGTAAAAAAGTTACCATACTTCCCAATTCCTCTGGACTTGTCATACGTTTTCCCAAAGGAATCTTTTCCTTGATTTCTTGCAGGGTTTTCTCAGGATCCGGCAAAGTTTTGATCCATCGATCGTATAATGGAGTATAACATTCGGCCACTATGACAGAATTTACTCGGATTTCATAAGGCAATAATTCCACTGCCCATTCGCGGGTTAATGCGCTTCTTCCTCCATTGGCTGCTGCGTAGGCCGACGTTCCGCCTTGCCCTGTTTCGGCGGTTTTGGAACCAATATTGACAATCGCGCCTTTGGATTTAATTAAATACGGCAAACAGGCTTGTGCCATCATATAATAATGAATCAAATTGGAATGCAAGGATTTCATAAACAGTTCATAATTTCCTTTGGCCAATCCAACTCCATCGTTGATGCCCGCATTGTTCACTAAACCATCAATTTTGCCAAAAAATTTTGCAATTTCTGCTACAACTCGCTGGCATTCTTCCGGATTCGAAAGTTCTGCAACAAATGAAAAGGCTTGTCCGCCAGTGGCTTGGATTTTCTCAATGCATTTTTCATTATCCGCTTGGTTTCTTCCGACAATGGCTACCATGGCCGATTCCAAAGCCAAAGCTTGACTTATTCCTTCACCAATGCCTTTTGCGCCACCGGTAACAATGATTACTTTTTCTTTTAATCCTAAGTTCATAATGCGTTAAATTTGATAAAATTGCTGACAATTTTGTTCTTTAATCAATTGTTTTTCGTGGCTCGACAAGGCTTCAATGCAGTTTTCAAAAGTCTGAACCCATTTTTCTAATGCACCTGCGACTAAAACCACTGGGTAATCACTACCAAACATCAATCGTTCAGGTCCAAAAACCTCTAAGGCGATATCTATGGAAACATTAATTTCCTCCGGAGTCCAGGTTTTCCAATTGGCTTCCGTGATTAATCCAGAAATTTTGGCAGAAACATGTTCTAGATTCTTAAACTCTTTGATCTGTTTTTTCCAATCGGATAAATCTCCAGAAACAAATGGAGGTTTAGCCAAATGATCCAAGACCATTTTTTGATTGAGGAATTTTTGGGCAAATTTCACACTAGAGGCTAATTGATGCGGATAAATCAAGATGTCATAAGTGAAATCAAATGCATCTAATTGTTTTACACCACGCAAAAAAGCAGGTCTTTCAAAAAATGCAGGATCTTTTTCACCTTGAACCACGTGTCTAAAACCTCTCAATGCTTCAAATTGAGAAAAGTATTCCAAACGTTCCTCAATGTTTTCAGCTTGTAAATCTACCCAACCCACTACTCCTTTGATGAAATCATTTTGCTCTGCCAATGCCAATAAAAATAGCGTTTCTTCTTCCGATGAATCAGCTTGAACCGCCACACAGCCATCTATTCCAGCCTTTCTGAATAGTTCAGCAGACTCATTCGGATAAAAATCCTTCCGAATTTTAATCATCTTGGGCGTAATCCACGTATCACGCTCTGGTTGATAATTCCAAAAATGTTGGTGGGAATCGATCATGATATAATTATGAGTTATGAGTTATGAGTTATGAATTATGATTTATGAATTATGATTTATGATTTATGATTTATGATTTAATGGTTAATGGATAAATATCTAATTTTTTAAACAAATTAAAATAAAAGCGACAATTCAAAATCCATAACTCATAATTCATAACTCATAATCCTTAGCTGTTTGCTTCTGCTCTCCCAAACCATCCATACCCAAAGTAACCACATCACCGGCTTTTAAAAAGATGGGAGGATTAAATCCTAGACCTACTCCGTGCGGAGTACCGGTAGAAATAACATCACCAGGCAATAAAGTCATGAATTGCGAAATATAGGAAACCACTTGCGGAATGTTGAAAATCAATTGATTGGTATTACTTGTTTGGAATCTTTTACCATTCACATTCAACCACATGTTTAAATCGTGAACATCTGAAATTTCTTCTTTGGTAGCTAAAAAGGGTCCTAGAGGCGCAAATGAGTCGCATCCCTTTCCTTTTGACCAATTTCCGCCTCTTTCTAATTGAAATTCTCTTTCCGAATAATCATTGTGAAGACAATATCCTGCAACATAATCGTAAGCATCATTTTCCTCCACGTAGGAAGCTTTTTTGCCAATGACTATCGCTAATTCAACTTCCCAGTCGGTTTTAACTGAATTTTTAGGAATGATTACCTCATCATAAGGGCCACTCAAAGCAGAGGTGCTTTTGAAAAATAAGATGGGTTCTGTTGGAATTGCCGCACCAGTTTCTTTGGCATGGTCGGCATAATTCAAACCAACGCAGATTATTTTGGATGGTCTTGCTACGCAAGATCCAATTCTGTCAATGGAGGTAATTTCCGTTAAGGTTTCCGATGCCACAATTTGCGCTAATTTCTCCATTCCGTTTTGTTCAAAAAACGATTCATTGAAATCCGCAAAATACGGTGACACATCGTAATATTTACCTTCGATTAATACAGCAGGTTTTTCTTGATTTACTTGGCCAATTCTTACTAATTTCATATTATAAATTTTTAATAGTCTCCCACATGGTTTCAGCTAGAAATTTATTCCCAGCTTCATTTAAATGTACTCTGTCTGTTGTCAAAATGCCTGAAGCCTTATTTTCAACATTGTTTTTTACTTCATAATCCATAAATGCTTTTCTCAAATCAATCAATTTACAAGCATTGGTTTCTGCAATTTTTTTGATAATCGCTGAATAGGCATTTAAATCGCCATCATTCTCATTGCTATGATCATGCTTCTCTCCAATGACCGTTGGCGTGCATATAACTACCTGACTACCAGATTTTTGGATCTTCTTGATTAAAGCATTGTAGAATCTTTCGAACTTGTCAGCATCCGTTCCAGTTCTGGAAGAGGTTTTATGCCAAACATCATTGATACCGATGTAAATGATCACAATTTGTGGTTTTTTAGCAATGACGTCTTCTTCATGACGTAAGTATAAATCATATATTTTATTTCCTCCAATTCCTGCACCAATCAATTCATATTTACCACCCAAACCTTTTTCCGTAATCATTTTGGTCATTTGGGTGATGTAACCCGTTGGGCCTACTCCTGCTTGTGTGATTGAATCACCAAAAAAAACGATACGGATGGGATTTTCTGCTTTGAAAGAACTGATGCAAATAGTTAATAAAATGAGGATGCTTGTTAATTTCATTTTCATAGGTAATATATTTTAATTGTTTAAGTAAATAAATCCACCGTCGATTGGGTAATCGCAACCTGTTACAAAAGAAGCTTCATCGGAGCATAAATAAAGAGCCAAAGTAGCAATTTCTTCTGGTTTGGCCATCCGGCCTATAGGTTGAGTTGCGGAAAGCTTTTTGAACATTTCTTCTTGATTGTCTGGATAATTTTTAGCGATAAATCCATCTACAAAGGGAGTATGTACTCGGGCTGGAGAAATGCAATTACATCGAATGCCTTTAAGTAAATAGTCTTTTGCCACGGATTGTGTCATGGAAACGATGGCACCTTTCGACATGCTATATCCAAATCGGTCAGGAATTCCCACTGTGGATGCTACGGATGCCATGTTTAAAATCACACCTTTTTGTTTTTCAACCATGCCTTTGATGAAAGCCTGCATGCAATGATAAGCACCTTTAACATTCACATCAAAAATGTGTTGAAAATCATTGGGTGCGGTATTTTCCAAATTACCAATTTGCGCAATCCCTGCATTGTTGATTAAAATATCAACAGTCCCAATGTTGTCTGCAATTTGACTGACCGAAGCATTATCAGTGATATTGACAATATGTAATTGAGAGCTCGATTGAATGGATTTCACTTCCTCCAAAGTGGCTAAACTCGTTGGATTTTCTAAATCCAATATATGTATCTCTGCCCCTTGTTGGGCAAACAACAACGATATAGCACGGCCAATTCCTGATCCACCGCCTGTAACCACTACTTTTTTTCCTGAATAATTAAACATGATTTTTTTTAATTTTCTTAATATTTAACGGAGGTATTGGTCGACCCTTGCGGTCGACCCTACCTAATACCTCTTACATCATACATCTTACCTCTTACCTCTTACATCATACATCATACCTCTTACCTCTTACCTCAAAGAGAAACCCCTCTTCTCCAAAACATGAAATCATCTTGTCCAAGAATCATTGCTTTGGTATTGATTTCTCCAGAAGCTAAACGGATGACATATTCCAAAACTTCTTCTCCCATTTCTTCCACGGTTTTTTCCCCTGAAATAATTGGTCCACAATCGATGTCAATGATTTCAGGCAATTTTTCTGCCAAACGAGTGTTCGTCGATAATTTGACCATAGGAGAAATAGGGTTACCTGTTGGAGTTCCCAAACCTGTGGTGAAAAGTTGAACAGTCGCACCAGCACCCGCCATTCCAGTTGTAGCTAATACATCATTTCCAGGCGTACAAACTAGATTTAAGCCTTTTTGGGTGGCATATTCTCCATAACCCAAAGCATCAACAATGGGTGAAGTTCCTGCCTTTTTGGCTGCTCCTGCTGATTTGATGGCATCGGTAATTAGTCCATCTTTGATATTTCCAGGAGAAGGATTCATGTCAAAGCCAGCTCCAATGGCAGCGGCTCTTTTGGCATATTCCCGCATTAATTTTCCGAAGTTATCAGCAACTTCTGAATTAACAGATCTATTTTGGAGCTCTTGTTCCACTCCGCATAATTCAGGAAATTCAGCAATCATCACCGTTCCACCCAAGGCTACCAATAAGTCGGCTGTATGACCAATCGCCGGATTCGCTGAAATACCTGAAAAACCATCTGAACCACCACATTTAACCCCTAATCTCAAAGCTGAAAGTGGCGCTGCTTTTCGTTCAATTTTATTGATTTCTACCAATCCACCAAAAGTTTTCACAATTACTTCGTTCAATAAACTTTCTACCCCACTTCCCTCATCTCCTTGTTGTTCAAAATATAAAATGGGTTTCGAGAAATTAGGATCTTTTTCCTTTAGAATATTTTTGAAGACATCTATTTGTGAATGTTGGCAGCCTAAACTCAACACTGTTATTCCACCTACATTGGGATTTAAGCAATAACCAGCTAATAAGGCACATAAATCGAGCGAATCTTCTTTGTTTTCGCCACAACCACTTTCATGTGTTAAAAATTTAATTCCGTCAATGTTGGAAAACAGCGGACTTTTTTGTGTCAATTGTACATTGTTTTCAAAAGGAATGTCTAATTCGTTTACCGTTTTTCCGGATTCAAATTGATTTTTGATCGAAATGACTTTTTCCAAATAAGGATCATTTTTTTGAAAACCCAAACCTTTGATAAAGGCATTTTTTAGAATTTCAACATTGCGATTTTCGCAAAATACCAAAGGAATAACCAACCAATAGTTTTCCGTACCCACTTGACCGTCTTCTCGGTGGTATCCATTAAAAGTACGACCTTTGAATTTAT
>JBILRJ010000180.1:0-6318 GCA_044372695.1 Spirosomataceae bacterium | reverse complement strand
ACTGACGGTGTATTGCCTCAGTTTGAAAAATATTGGTTTTTCAATAGACAATATGCTATCAATTGGAATTTGACAAAAAGTGTCATGCTTAATTACAATTCCATGGTTAATGCCATCATTGATGAACCCATTGGCGATTTGGATAGTCAGTCAAAGAGAGATTCTGTTATGTCCAACATACGTTCTTTTGGTCGTGCGAAAAATTTTGATCAGCAGGCTGGTCTCGTTTGGAGATTACCTTTGCAAAAGATGCCCTTGACTGATTGGATGAATGCTGAATATTCCCATAAAATCGGTTATAATTTTTATGCCAATTCATATGATATTAGAGATGATGATGGATATTTATTTGGGAATATCATCAAGAATTCTAGAGAAAGGGCCATCAATGGAAAGGTTGATTTTGTTTCTTTATACAATCGAATTAGGGCATTGAGGTGGGCGAATTCACCTAGTGTTTCGGGTAAAAATGTGGCTAGAAATCCAGGAGACGATGAGGATATAATTATCCCACAAAAATCAGCCATTAAATCTTTGACTCGACTATTATTAACCTTGCGTGGAATTCAAGTAAATTATTCCATCAACGAGGCTACCACACTTCCCGGTTTCTTACCAAATCCAGGTATCTTAGGAATGAATGGCAATTTTGGTGCACCCGGACTTGATTTTGTTTCAGGTAGCCAAGATGATAACATCCGATTTACTGCTGCTAAAAATAATTGGTTGACGAAAAGTTTAATTCAAAATATTCCTTTTACACAAATTCGTCAGCAAAAGTTTTCTTATGTTCTGAATTTAGAGCCTAACAAAAACCTTCGAATATTCATTGATGGCAATTACAACAAAGGAGATAATTACCAAGAGTTCTTTAGGCCAGATTCAAGTCGAAGAGATTTTGTTAGTCAAAGTCCAGTGCGTTCTGGAAATTATTCGATGTCATTTTTATCTTTTATGACAGCCTTTAAAGATCCGACAGAAGTTTTTGAGGTATTTAGGACTAACAGAGCAGTACTACTTGAACGTTTGAATACAACTTACCGTCAAACAAATCCAGAGGAGCGGGGTGCTTATAACATCAATTCTCAAGATGTATTGATACCTGCCTTCTTTGCTGCATATTCAGGTTTATCAGCCAAGAACGTTAAATATTCACCTTTTTATAATATTCCATTGCCAAATTGGAAATTGGATTTTAATGCCTTGAATTTGTTACCGGTAATTACTAAAAAATTCAGTTCTTTTAGCATCAATCACATGTATTCGAGTACCTATAATGTGGGTAATTTTGTGTCATCTTTGGAATACGGACAATTCTATACGGATTATTTAAATTTGACATTAAATAGTCTTTTGTATCCGCTTTCTTCCAGATTTGAGACCAAAACTATGACGGACGGAACAGAGATAAGTTCATTGATACCGGTTTATGTAATGAGTACAATTTCCTTTACAGAACGTTTTTCGCCTTTGATTGGAATAAATGCCATTACTAAATCGAGGATATCTTTGCGAGTAGAATACAACCAAGATCGAAATGTGGGTTTAAATTTAGCTAATTCTCAAGTTGCCGAATTAGCCAATAAAGATGTCACATTCTCCATTGGATTTACTAAAGCAAATATGCTTATTCCTATTAAGGTCAATGGTCAGCGTCTGCGTTTGCCAAATGATTTTCGTTTCAATTGTAATTTAACCATTCGAGATACTCGAACATTGCAACGTAAATTAGATGCTGAAACGATCATCACGCAAGGATTTATTAATTTCCAATTTAGACCTCAGGTTTCTTATGCAGTAAGTGATAAATTAACCGTTACGGCCTATTTTGATAAAATGTTCAATAATCCTTTGGTATCAAATTCGTTTTACCGATCTACCGTAGCAGGTGGTTTTCAAATTAGGTACAGTTTAAGTGAGTAATCGATATTATATTAAAAAGCGTTTGCAAAAAATCAGAAGTTTAATGACCTTTGTGTCAAAATAAAAAAATATGAATTTTCCGAGTGAATTAAAATATACGCAAGAACACGAGTGGATCAAAATAGATGGGGATATTGCTACTGTCGGTATTTCTGATTTTGCTCAAAGTGAACTAGGTGATATTGTGTACATTGAAGTAGAATCTTTAGGTCAGTCACTTGCTAAAGATGGTATCTTTGGTACTATTGAGGCAGTAAAGACTGTATCTGATTTATTTTTACCCGTAGCTGCAGACATCATTGAGTACAATACTAATCTCAATAACAGTCCTGAATTAGTTAATTCAGATCCTTATGGAGAGGGTTGGATTGTAAAGATTAAAGTTCAAGATGTCGCTGACTTAGAACAGTTAATGAACGTAGACACCTATAAATCGTTTATTGGTCATTGAAAATAATTTAAACCCTGTTAATCAGGGTTTTTTTTTACCTTTATATACATGCGGCTCCTAATTAAGTCTGTTTTAATTCTAGATAGTCACTCTAGTTTTTTCAATCAAAATGTCGACCTTTTAATACAGGATGGTTATTTGATCGATGTTTCTACTTTGATCGATGTTACTACAGTTGATCAAACTATTGAAGTAAATGATTTGTCGTGGTATCCTAGTTTGGTCGATTGTCGTGTACACAGTACTTTGCCAGGAGGAGAGCATTTGGAAGATTGGAATTCATTAAGTCATTCTGCAAGCCGGGGAGGAGTATTGGATGTTTTACTCTTACCTACTGCAACATCTATTCCACAAACGGCTGAATCAATCGAGTATATTTTAAACAAAGTCACGAAGCAAAAGGTTAATTTTTATCCTTGTGCTCCATTGACTTTAGACAACAAAGGTGAAAATTTTTCAGAATTACTTGATTTAGCGAAGGCGGGAGCAAATTGGTTTAGTCATGGAGCTGGTGCGCTTGACAATACGGATTTGATGCTTAAATCATTGCAGTATTTACTTCCCTTGGAGGTTTGCGTGATTTCTCAACCTGACACGACTGCCATATCATTGTTCGGGCAAGTGCACGATGGTCTACAAAGTACACTTTTAGGATTAAAAGGTGTCCCTAGTTTATCGGAAACCTTGTCCATCAAGAGAGATTTGGATCTATTGAGGTATGTATTGAAACATTCTTTCGGTTTAGCGCATCCGAATTTCCGCTTGCATTTTAGTTGCATCTCCTGCGCAGAATCGGTAGAATTATTACGAATTGCCAAAAAAGAAGGTCTTCCAATTAGTTGCGATGTTTCTGTTCATCATTTGATTTTCAATGAAAATAGTGTGTCTGATTTTTCCACCAATAAAAAAGTTTTTCCACCTTTTAGAACTGAATTGGATCGACTAGCGCTTTGGGATGGAATGCATGATCAAACGATAGATTTTGTTGTTTCAGACCACAATTCTATTGAAATTGAGTCCAAAGAGGTCGAATTTGATCACGCAGCCTTTGGTACTGTTGGGCTTGAAACTTTATTCATCGCATTTTTGGAAGAAGCTCAAAAACAGAATTTTTCTGCCATTGATGAGGTGCTATCTTATCGTCCTGCTAATTTTATTAAAAAGTTAAAGAATCCTTTAGAAATTGGCAGTTTAGTGAAAGGTATCCTTGTGGGTGCGTGTACAAACTATGAATTACTAGCGGATCATTTAGTGGGTAAATCTAAAAATTCTACCTTTATCGGTCATGAATTTAATCATCACATTTTAGCTGTTATAAACCAAGCTGAAATTACAAAATACCACATATCATGAAAAAATGGAATTTTGTCTTGATGCTCAAGCTAACTTTTTTAGTTATCCTTGGATTTATTGCTTACAATTTTTTGCTTTATCAGATTGGTATCGTTCCTCTTGGAGGCAAGAAAGCCCCAAGTTTTGTTATTTTATTGATTGCACAATGGTATTTGGTTTACCATCGTCAACAGAAGTCCGAAGATAAATCCATTCATTTTTTGAATTTATTTGCTCTTCAATATTTTTTTGTTACCATTGTAGGCTTAATTAGTTCCATAGGTCTTTATTTTTTTTATTCTAGTCCTACTGGCCTTCAAGTTTTAAATGAATTTGTTCAGTTAAGCGTAAATGAATTGAGTCAGTATAAAAGTCAAATTTTATTGCAAGAGGATCTTCGTTTTTTTGAACAGTTGATGGAGGGAGTTCGAAGTATCAATGCATCGAGTATCGCAAAAGATGATTTTTTTCAGAAAATCGCTTTAGCTTTTTTACCTAATTTATTAATATCTCTATACTATAAACAAAATTAGAACCATGGATTTAAACGAGAATCAAGAACCTTCTTCCAGCATCATCGCGTTAAAATGGGGAGTAATTGGCGCAGTAGTAAATTTTGCGATCACTGTCATTATGAAATATTCCGGATTGGTTGATCAATTCGATGAAACATTGGGATGGGTTTCGACTATTTTAAGTTTTGCAGTTACTATATCGATTTTATTTCTGACACTATTAGAATTTAGAACTCAAAATAATAATGAATTAGCCTATTCCAAAGGTTTAGGTTTATCTACTTTGTTGGGCGCAATAATGGGGCTTATTTCGGCAGCTTTTAATTATGTGTACTTGGAGTTTATTGATAATGGAATAATGATAAAACAGTTGGAATTGGCTCGCGAGAAAATGGAAGATCAGGGAATGAGTGAAAGCCAGATTCAAGAAGCAGAAAAAATCACTAGTATGATGATGGGTCCTGGTATTCAGTTTGTGATCATTGTCATAGCTACGATTTTCATGAATTTTCTTTTTGGGCTGATTGTTTCGGCTGTATTAAAACGAGAAAAACCCATTTTTGAATAATATGTGGACAATCTCGAAAAAAGAATTTTTTTCCTTTTTTAGTTCATTGATTGGCCTAGGGTTACTATCTGTTTTTTTTCTTACAATCGGTCTTTATTCTTGGTCTTTTGAAGGAAATATATTCGATTTAGGCTTTGCGGAATTAAGTACATTCTTTGAGCTTTCACCTTGGTTTTTCATGTTTTTCATTCCCGCATTGTGCATGAAATTGTTTTCTGAGGAATTTGAAAATGGAACTTTCTATTTATTGAAATCAATGCCTATTGCTCTTTGGAAGTTGATTTTAGGAAAATGCTTGGGTGCTTATTTAGTCGTCTTTTGCTGTTTATTCCCCACGCTAATTTACGTTTATTCTATTGGTCAATTGGGTAGTCCTGCCTATAATTTTGATGCGTCTTTGTTGATAGGTGGTTATGTTTCGATGTTACTGATCACCTTTATATTCATTCTTTTATCTACATTAGCATCATCTTTCACTTCCAGGCAACCCTTGGCATTTTTATTGGGTGTATTTTTGAATTTTTTCTTTTGGCAAATTCCTGACGAATTAAAAAACTTGGTTTATTTTGATTTTTTTAATTTTGATATCAATAGCCTTCAATTTCATTTTTTGCACATGAGTAAAGGAGTTCTTGATTTGAAGGACCTTTCTTTCTTTTTTGGATTTGGTGCGATTGTTTTTTCCCTTCTTTATTTACGGGTTCAGCGCAGATAGTTATTTGTAGTTTTGAATTTGAATAACTGATTCACAGAGGTCTATTTCACTGGTTTCATTCGATGCCATTATGATTGTTTTATTCTTGACATGATTGATATTTTCGGAAAACCATTTTTTAGCTGTTTCGTCTAAATTGCTTGTAGGTTCATCTAGAAACAATAATGGACGATTACTTAAGAAAGATGCGCCTAGTTTGACTTTTTGGCGCATACCGGAACTGTAGTTCTTAATTAATTTGTCTTTATTAGGGGATAGTTTGATGAAATTTTCAAATTCATTCAGCGATATTTCATCTGATAAATAGTTTACCTTTTGCAGAAATGTCACCAATTCAGTTAAGGTAAATTCTTCAATGATTTCAACGTAAGGTGCTACAAAACTAACGAATTGGTATGCTTGATCTTGGTGGATTTTTTGGTCTTTGAGATTTATGTATTCAATGGTACCTTTCGAAGGGAACGAATATTGAGCCAGTATTTTCAATAATGTAGATTTTCCTGAGCCATTTTGACCGATGAGTGCTATTTTATCATTTGCATTTATTTCAAAGGAAAAATCTCGAATGATGTATTCTTGCCGGTATTTTTTATTGATTTGATGCGCAAGAATTTTCATATTAACCTTTCATAATGCCTCTTTCAGAAGAACGAATGAATTCTAAAATTTCATCTCGTTCTGGTGAAGCTGACATATTAGCTTCTACTTGCAATAAAGCCTCATTGATATTTAAACCTCTTTGATAAATATATCGGTATATTTCTTGTACCTCCGCTATACGTTCATCTGAAAATTTTCTTCTTCTTAAACCCAC
>JBILRJ010000179.1:0-6328 GCA_044372695.1 Spirosomataceae bacterium | reverse complement strand
ATTTACTGCTAAAAAATAGGAAATTAAGGCGATTTTCATGTGATTGACAACACAATTCCTCATTTTGCCCACGGAAAAATGTTTAATTTTAGATCTAAATTCTAAATTAAATAATATCCCATGGAACTACCAGTCGGCATAAAAGACCCTCAACTCATCTCATTAGAGGGCAAAATTTTACAAGATGAAATTCAAGGTCTTATCATTCATCGCACTCCGCCTATTGAAGATGAACGTGGAGAAGTGGTGGAAGCTTATAGGCCAAGTTGGGGCATAAGTGCTGAACCAATGGTTTATGCATATTCTGCTTCCATCAGACCTCAGGCCATTAAAGGATGGGTGCTACACAAATTACAAGACGATCGAATATTCGTTGTACGCGGAATACAATTATGGGCATTTTTTGATAACAGAGAGGATTCTCCAACCTATAAAAAATTCATGAAAATTACCGTTTCTGAACGGAATAGAGCATTGATCGTGATTCCAATTGGGGTTTATCACGCGGTAAAAAACATTGGTACCGAGGAGGCTCAATTCATGAATTTCCCAACAAGGCCTTACAATAGAGAATCCCCAGACAAGTATCGATTGCCGGTAAAAAATGATTTGATTCCTTTTGATTTTAGCAATGATGGGCAATAATTCACCCACTGTTACAGTAATTATCGCTACGTATAATTCGCCAATTACCTTACGATGTACCATTCAAAGTGTATTGAATCAGGATTTTACCGACTTTGAGGTTTGGGTGATAGGTGATCAATGTCCTGAGGATTATGGCAGTTTTGTCAATGAATTTAAAGATGAAAGGTTGCATTGGTACAACCTTCCCCAAAATACCGGATCTCAAGCTGGCCCCAATAACGAAGGTTTAAAAAGAAGTCGAGGGAAATACATTGCCTACCTTGGCCACGACGATTTGTGGTTTTCCAATCATTTGAGCAGTTTGGTGCGATTTTTGGAGGAAACAGATGCAGATTTAGTGCATAGCTTATCAGCCTTGATAAATCCTCTAGGAGCGTATCATGTGATTGGACCTCCTTCTCGCGGAAGAAATTATACCAATTGCTATGTTCCTCCGTCTTCTTGGTTACACAAAAAAAGTTTAACGGAGGACTGTGGTTTTTGGAATTTGCCAGAATTACTCTCTGCAGGAGTAGATCAGGACTATTTGAATGGAGTCGCTAAGGCTGGTAAGAATATTCAATTTTGCCAAAAGATAATGGTGTTAAAATTTGTATCCCATGATTGGAGTTTGTATTCCAAAAAAGACAATTTCCCACAGCCCATTTATTTGGAAAGAATGGAAAAGGACCTGAATGGCTTAAAGGAGGAAATTTTGATGGATTTGGCAACTAAGTTTTCCATTACCTTTTTTGAGTGGAAACCTGTTTCATCAAATCTTAGCGTTTTATGGGCCAACATTTTAACTTCATTGAAGTACCGATACTTTAATACTTGGCCTTTTAACCAATTATTTGTCTATTTATTCCAAAGAACTAGAAAAAAATACAGGAAATTGCGAGGTTTGGAAAACTAAAAAAGTGATAATATTTCTAAATTTCCCGATTTTTTTTCTTGCTACGACACTTTGAATATGTGGCAATCTATTTGGCTTTAATAACTTCAGCAGTCATCCTCACCGCAAATTCAATTTCTTTTTTTCTTTAATCGCATAATCCACTGCTCTGGCGGTTAGAGCCATGTAGGTTAGTGATGGATTTTGAGTGGAAGTAGAAGTCATGCAAGAGCCGTCTGTCACAAATACATTTTTACAATGATGCATTTGGTTAAAGGCATTTAACATGGATGTTTTGGGGTCTTTGCCCATGCGTACACCTCCCATTTCATGGTTCTCATTTCCGGGTAAACGCTTGGTATCAATTGGCTGAATATGGGTAAATCCTGCCGCCTCGTACATCTCGGTGAATTGTTGATGAAAATCTTTTAGCATCTTTTCATCGTTGTCGTCATAAGCGATGGAAACCCTCAGTTGCGGGATTCCGTATTTGTCTTTTAATTCAGTATCCAATTTTACCGTCGAATGCGCCTTTGGGATTGTCTCGCCCATCATGCCCACATTGATGTGCCAATTGCCTCGTTTTTGACTTACTAATTCATTTTTTAATGACTCGCCGAAAAGGGATTTGTCTGTTTCTAGCATTCGAGAAGCGGAAAGGTTACTCGCATAACCTCTTAAAAAATCGGTCTCTTGTCGGTAAACATTTCTGAACCTTGGCAGGTACCCAGATGTGGGCCTTTTGCCAGTTGTTTGATAATCCAATAAACCTTCATATTCTGCCGTAATCCTTCCTCGATAACTATGGAAGGCCATGTGCGTGCCCAATATGCCAGAATCATTGCCTAGTCCATTGGGAAAACGGGACGAAACAGAATTCAGCAAAATTAAATTGGTCGCCAAAGGGGAAGCATTGACAAAAATCACAGATGCAAAATATTCCTCCATTTCATGCGTCAAGGCATTCACCACTCGAACACCAACTGCCTTGTTTTTCTTTTCATCATAAATGATGGAATGCGCCACGGAATGTGTTTTCAAGGTTAAATTGCCCGTTTGATAAGCAGCAGGTAAAGTAGAGGAATTGCTGCTAAAATAGCCTCCATATGGGCAACCTCTTTCGCAAAGGGTTCGGTTTTGACATTGACTTCTGCCTACGGAAGTGTGAATTTTGTCTGCTTGACTTAAATTAGCTGTCCGCGCGATGATGACGTGTCGGTCTGGGTATTTATTTTTTACTGTTTGCCCAAAGTGTTTTTCCACACATGATAGTTCATAGGGTTTGATAAAATCCCCGTCGGGCAGTGTTTCTAGGCCATCTTTATTGCCTGAAATTCCCACAAATTTTTCTACATGACTATACCATGGAGCTAAATCTTTGTATCGAATGGGCCAATCTACAGCAAAACCATCTCTGGCAGGACCTGTAAAATCAAAATCACTCCATCGTTGGGTATGCCGTCCCCATAAAAGTGATCTTCCACCCACCTGATAGGCTCGAATCCAGTCGTAGGGTTTATCTTGAATATAGGCTTGTTCTTCATCTTTGGCTAAAAAGTGAGCGGTAGCTTCTGAAAAAATAAAATTTTTGCTGGCAATTTTGTAATCCTTTTTTATTTCCAGAGGCACTTGTCCACCATGTGGAAAATCCCAAGGTTGATGCATGGCAGTTGGGTAGTCGACTATATGTTTGACATCTCTTCCTCGATCCAACAAAAGTGTTTTGAGTCCTTTTTCGGTGAGTTCTTTGGCTGCCCAACCTCCACTGATACCAGAGCCAATCACGATGGCATCGAACGTATTTTTATCCTTTAAGCTCATATTTAACGCCAATAGGTTGAAAAGTTGTTAGCAAAATGCGGAAGCGCAATTTCTGGCTCTTGTATTTCAGGATGCCAATGCTTTTCCCATTCAAAACTATAATAACCTGTATATCCACCGGATTTCAGGGCGTGAAGGGCCTCTTTTACGGGTGCATTTCCTTCCCCTAAAAGGGTGTATTTTTCCCCTGAATCTGTTAGAATGGCATCTTTGATATGCGTATGAAAAATGTATTTTTTTAACACGCTGTAAACTTGGGCGGGGGGCTCTTTGGTAATGGACCACATATTATAGAAGTCCCAAACCAAACCCACATTCGGATGTTTGACATTTTGCATGATTTGCAGGAGCATATCGCTTTTAATGACTTTCCCATGCGACTCTAGTAGTACTTTTACGCCACTTGATTGAGCAAAGTTGCCTAATTCGATTAATGCAATTACGATGGCATCCAGGGTTTCTTTTTCCGATTGATCCTTGGGAAGGTCATTGGGGAAAACACGAATGTAAGGGCATTCCAATTGGCTAGCTAGATCAATGTATTTTTTGGCCTCATCTATGTTGGCTTGTCTTTTTTTGGGGTCCACAAAATGCATATTGGCTGAGGATCCCAAATTGACAATTTTCAAATTGTAATCAGCAATTTGTCTGCGAGTGGTGGCAATATTGCTAGATGAAAATAAAGCATTGGCGGGTAGATCTAAATCTCCTTTAATTCCTCGAATTTCAATTCCATTGTAGTGGTTCTCCTTAGCATGTTGAAGCACTTGTGAAAATGTCCAAGCTGGACAACCCAAGGTTGAAAAAGATAACAAGGCCTTTTGTTGTGAGAGAATTTGTAAGGCTGAAAGTCCAAAAACTCCTGCGCTTTGTTTTAAAAACGATCTTCTGTTTTGCATCATTTGATTTTTCTAACCGATTTGAAATTTAAGCAAATAAAATCCATTTTTCTCCAATGATGATTAATACCTCTTCTAGGATTGGAAATTTTTCAATTTTTTGGAGAGTAATTTGAACGATTGACAAGAAAATCTATTAATGCGAATCTTTCGTTAGGATTAAGCGTTGTTAATAGCTGAAAGTTTTAAAACGAATGATCCCAATGTTTTTTAACCCTTGATTCACATTAACAGGGTTTACTTATGCCTAAACCAGCAATCTTGTCGCTCGATTTCAAACATTTTAAAGACCGTATTGACCGGTGAGCCATGAATCAGCCTTTCATTGAACTGGGTTCTCGCTAAATAATTAAAAGCCCCCATGTCGCCGGTATATGCGGTAGGGTTTTTGCGATTGTAGTTTTCATGCAATTGACACAGCTTTTGAACAAATTCAAAAAACACGGGAAAGGCTCCACCAATGATGCCACAATTTAAAAGCGTTTCTTGGCCAAAGCTTTTTTCATAATCGCTGTAATCCTTGATTTGCGAGCGGAGATGTGCAGAATGATCCTGCATCCATTCATTATCAAGTATTTTCGGTTCGTCTCCACAAAAAAGAGCGGAGGCGTGGTTCTTGAAAAAAGGATCCTCAAAGGGATTATTAATGAGGGTAACATCAGATACATCCGTTACAAAAACACTTTCGATGGAATCCGACCATTGGCTTAGAAAGTCGCGGTAAACCAAATAGCGAAAAACATTTGGGTTAAAATCAGGATGGTGATTTACCCTTACGAAAGAAATATGAGCATTTTCGTGTCGAGTGCAAGTGGCTTCCGTAAAATTATTGTGGAAAATAATTCCACGAAGATTGGCCTTTGCTATGGATTCGGCCCATGCTCTGACTAATTCGTAATCATCATTGGCTAAGGTATTGTTTCGGTTGACATCGTATACCCCTGTGATGTGGCACGCGAGTACAACCTGACTTTTGGGAGATAAAAACAATGAAGGGGAAAGCATTAGTTTGCGCTTAACACCAAATGCTTTTTGAGCATTGAGCAAGTACTAAAAGGATTATTTCGGTAATAGATATAGGATCTTTGAAACACTTTTTTGGTTTTAAATTGGATTTCCGCTCGTTCAAAAAAAGCAGAATCTGCTGAAAAACCTCCCACAAAGTCGATGCTTTTGAATACTTTTTTATGCCCAAACAAGGTTCCAAAAAGTACGGCATCATCTAAATGAATGGGTTTGGATAAATCGTTTTTATCTGGAACGTAATAATCTTCAGAAGAATTAACAACGGTTTCTGCGGTAGAACAAAATAAATCTACATTTTCGATTTCTTGCAGGCAAGTACTTAGGTGGAAAGGTTTGTACTCATCATCGCTATCGAGAATGGTAATGAAATCGCCTATGCTGATTTGCACACCACGATTGATGGATTCAGCTTGTCCCCGATTGCTGTGGCGGAGGTAAATAATTTTATCTTCGTGTGCTTGGACATATTCCAACAGTGCTTGTCGGTCATTTTCTTTGCTTCCATCGTCGATGATGATCAGTTCAAAATCCTGAAAATCTTGCTGTAAAACTGAATCAATGGCTCTTTTGGTCAAAGAAAATTCGGTATTGTACACGGCCATCAAAACCGATATTTTTATTTTCTTTGACATGATTGCTTCATATTAAGCTTTTTTCACAAAATTGGAAAGCAAATTTAGGCAATATAACGTTCATATTAGAACTCAATCCATTAAAAGCTAATATATTCGCTGAATCTATTTTACATTTACCTTGTGAACCCTATGCTTTTAGACATCATTCCCAAATTACCCATGCGAAATAAAATGTTGACAAAAGAATACTATGTGCATTTGTTGGGTTTCGAAGAAATGGGGGATTATGGAGATTATTTGATGATTAGAAAAGAGCAAATCGAAATTCATTTTTTTGAGTTTAAAGCGTTAGACCCCCTCAGTAATTATGGGCAAGTGTACATTAGAACCTCGGATATTGATGGATTGTATCAACAGTTGATCCGGCAGAAAATAGCGATTCATCCGCAAGGGGCACTTCAATTAAAGCCTTGGGGACAAAAAGA
>JBILRJ010000178.1:0-6331 GCA_044372695.1 Spirosomataceae bacterium | reverse complement strand
ATAATTGTAATGGTTATCTTGGCAATTCAATCCCTCTCTCATTAATCTTTTAAATCCGCCTTCCGAATACCTATTGCTGTATTTGTTTAAATAATCGTAGCGCATTTGATCAACCACAATTCCCACAACCAAGGCAGGTCTTTGAGGAATCGATTTAGATTTGTTCTGCGCTTGGATCGGCATGGAAAGAGTAGTGACCAAAAACAGAAACGGTAAAATGATTTTTTTCATTGGAAACTTGGGAATTGATTGTTAGAAATTATTTCGTTGTTAATCGGGTTTAATTCATAGGTTTGGATTTCCAATCCATTGGTCATTGCGACAAAATTGGCTTGGTGATTTTTTTGATATTGGCTAATTTGAGCCAAAGTTACATCAGAAATTGAAATATGTGGGGCTTTGCACTCAATAATCATAAAAACCGTCCCATCTGCTTGATATACCCGTATATCTGTTCTTCGATTCAATTGATTAACTTTCAAATGACCTTCGATTTGAATCAAACCCACTGGGTAGTTTAGCTCAGCAACTAAAAAATGCAAGCAATGTTGTCTTACCCATTCTTCGGGAGTCAGTAATCGGTATTTTTTGGCAATTTCATCGAAAATATAAAGTTTTCCGTCCTTTTGCTTTAATTTGTATTCAAAGTTCGGAAATAGTAAATTGAGATTTGGACTTAGCTCCATTTTTGGGCTTTTTTAAACAAGTTCTAATTTAAACTATTTACCATTAATTTCATTGCAAATTTAAAAATATACATGAAAACAAAAGAAGAAATTGTTCAAAATTGGTTGCCACGCTACACAGGAACCTCCATCGATGATTTTGGACAATACATACTCCTAACCAATTTCAGAAATTACGTCGACATGTTTGCTGAAAAATACAAGGTACCTGTTTTGGGACTGGAAAAGCCTATGCAAACAGCCACTGCTAATAACATTACAATCATCAATTTTGGAATGGGCTCACCCATGGCCGCCACCGTGATGGATATTTTATCTGCCATCTCTCCAAAAGCAGTCCTATTCCTTGGAAAATGTGGTGGATTAAAGAAAAATCTCAGTTTAGGCGATTTGATTTTGCCGATAGCTGCGGTTAGAGGTGAGGGAACTTCCGACGAGTACATGCCCAAAGAAATACCTGCTCTACCTTCATTTAGGCTTCAAAGAGCAGTCTCCTCCATGATCAAAAAGCATGAGTTGGATTATTGGACGGGCTTAATTTACACCACCAATCGGAGAGTATGGGAACATGATGAAAAATTCAAAACCTATCTCACAGAAATCAGGGCCATGGGGATTGATATGGAAACTGCCACCATTTTTACAGTGGGCTTTGTGAATAAAATTCCACACGGTGCATTACTATTAGTGTCTGACAATCCAATGACTCCCGATGGAGTGAAAACAGAGGCCAGTGATCGAAAAGTGACTACTAATTATGTGGAAACACATTTGCAAATTGGTATTGATGCGCTGGAAGAGCTGGCTAATTCAGGAGAATCCGTGAAACATTTACGGTTTGAATAAATTCCATTCATGTTCTGTCGAGGCGAGGTATAAACACCTTGACAGAACATGGTATGAAAATTTAGTTGCAATAATCTCTAATTACTTGGTAGGCTTGGTTATAGCCTAATTCACCCGATTTACTCAAATCTAAACAACCCGACAGGTCGTTCAAAGCTAATTTGATTAATCCACGTACAAAGTAAGCCTCTGCGTATTTAGGATTTAATTTAATGGCATTGCTGCAATCTTGAATGGCACTTCTTTGTTCTCCTAAAATGGATTTGGCCATCGCTCTCATGTAATAGGCTTCGGAATAAATGGGATTCAAGGAAATGGCCTTGTTGTAATCTTCCATGGCTTGCTTGGGATCACCTGATTTGGCTTTGGCAATTCCCCGGTTGAAATAAACCTCCGATTTTTCTAGTGAAAATTCAGCCATTTTAACTTTATCTTGAACGCCATTTCTTAGTTCATCTAATTGTGCTTTACCCATTTTGGCCGTATAAAGTATTTTTTGGCCTTCAAGATTTCCTTGGTCCGCAGCTTTGGAAAAATCTTCGATCGCTCCTCTTGGATCGCCCAACTTTGATTTAACAAAAGCTCGACCATACAAGGCTGCCATTTTATTTGGATCTAATTCCAAGGATTTATTGAAATCTTCCAAAGCTCCTTTTTCCCCGTTTTCACCACGGTAATTTTCTAATTGTGTTTTGCAAAAACCTAAATTAAACCAATCTTCAGAATCATCTGGACTTATTTTGATCGCTTCTAGGTAATCTTTAATGGCAGCTGGAAATTCATTTAATTTCATTTTAGCATAGCCTCTGCCTGAAAAATATCCGGCTCTTTTTGGACTAATTTCGATGGCCTTGTTGAAATCATCAATGCTGTTTTTATAATCGCCTAATTTGATTTTACATTCGCCCCTTGCCGCTAAACAGGGTGCATATTCAGGGGCCAACTCCAATGATTTATTGAAATCAGACAAAGCGCCACGGTAATTTTCCAACTTGATTTTGGAAAGACCTCTGCTGTAATAGGCAGCAGGTTCTAAGGGATTTAAACGGATGGCTTCGTTGTAATCTTGAATGGCCACTTTGTGGTTATCTTTTTTGCTGTAACTTTGACCACGGGCAATAAATGCTTCAAAATAGGTAGGTTTTAATTCGATGGCCTTATCGAAATCAAAAATAGCCCCTTGGAAATCTTTGAGGTTATATTTAGCAAATCCTCGGTTATAAAATGCGAAAGGATCAGGGTTCGCGCTATTTTTTTCTATTTCTAGACTAAAAAAACGCAATGCTTCAGCGTAATTTCCAGTTTTATTTTGGGTCAAACCTAATTCAAGGTAATTGACGGCTTCTTGTGCAAAGGTGGAAAATGCAAAGAAAAAAACGAAAATGGCGGAAAGTGAGGATTTGAATTTCATGAAAAGTTTTTTTTGTAAAATTAATGAAATCAATGGCTAAGAAAAATTTTGACGATTCCAAAAACCAAAATGAGCCACAATGTGCTTAAGGAAGTCTTTTTTAGATAAGGATCTAGTTCTTTGGGGCTCATGTGGGGTTTTAATTCCCGACTTATCTTGATAATGGGGTAATATCCAACCAAAAGGGCAAAATTTTGCAAATTGGAAAACTCAATACCAGATAGAATGGGATATAAGCCAAAGCCCAAAATGGCTGAAATGTAAAGCGCTTGTTGGTATAAAAACCCATTCTTTTTACCAATGCGTACAGGAATTGAATTTTTCCCGCTTTTTTTATCGTTATCAATGTCCCTTAAATTGTTCAAATTTAAAACCGCCACAGATAGAAATCCGCAGGCCGAAGCGGGTAATAATATGGTAAAATTGATCTCTTGGGTTTGTAAATAGTAGATGCCCAAAGTTCCTACCCAACCAAAAAACAGAAAAACGGAGAGATCTCCTAAACCCATATACCCATATGGTTTTTTCCCCATGGTGTAAGTAATGGCCGCAATGATGCTGGCGATTCCTAATCCCAAAAAATATAACCAAGTTTGTAAACCTGCATTTTTTAAACTTTCAAACAATAAAGCGATGCCAGAGATAAATGCCAATGTGGCCAAACCAATGATCGCTTTTTTCATTTCAGAAGCAGTGATTTTGCCAGTTTGAACGGTTCTTAGCGCGACTTTTCGATCAGGGGAGTCGACACCATGTAGCGTATCCCCGTAGTCATTAGCAAAATTGGAAAGTACTTGTAATAAGATTGTTGTTAAAATAGCGAGTAGAGCTATCTCAAAAGAAAAACTTCCACCGGAATAAGCCAAGATATTACCTAGTAATATGCTCGCTAATGCCAATGGAAGTGTTCTTGGTCTGGATGCTTCAATCCAACGATTCATAGTTATTTATTCAACGCTGCTAAGAATTCTGGACTAGATGGTTTGATGCCTGAAGCGAAGAAATTAATCAATTCTCCTTTTTCGTTAATGACATATTTACAGAAATTCCAACTTGGTTCTTTTTCATTCCAACCATTTTTGGTTTTATCTGTCAAAAATTGATACAAATTACATTTTCCTTCTCCTTTTACCACCACTTTTTCCATCATTTGGAAAGATACTCCGTAGTTTTTTTGGCAAAAACTAGCGATTTCATTGTTAGAACCGGGCTCTTGTCCACCGAATTCATTGGCAGGGAAGCCTAAAACCACTACATCTTTGTTCTCTTTGTGGAATTTTTCCCAATCTGCATATTGTGGAGTATATCCGCATTTAGAGGCAGTGTTTAAAATAATCACTTTTTTTCCTTTGAATTGATTAAAGTCAATTTCTTTTCCATCTATTCCTTTCATTTTGAATTGATAGATGGTTTGTGGTGCTGCAATATTCATTTCAGTTGGACGGTTTAAAACCTTGTTTTGAGTGAATGGAAGTGCTAAAGCAGTTAATAATGATCCAATTTTCATAATGTTCGTTATCATAAGAATAAAAATTATAAGGATGAAAAAATAAATAACACGTTTCATGTTACATTCGTTCTGGTGAAACAATACCTAGTAAACTACAACCATGTTGAATTGTTTTGCCTGTAATTGCAGTCAAAGTTAATCGTATTTTTTTCTTATCGATACTTTCTTCGTTTAAAATACTCAGTTCATTGTAAAGTTTGTTGTATTGTTTAGCCACATCATAGATGTATTGTGCAATCACCGATGGGGCATATTGAGCACAGGCCTCTTCAATTTTAACAGGATATTGTCCCAATAAATAAATCAATTCTTGTTCACAATCCTCTAAACCCGTATCAATGGCAAGGTTCTTAGGTGTTTCCATCCCAGATTTACGTAAAATTGAACAAATTCTCGAATGTGTGTATTGGATGAATGGACCTGTATTTCCTTGGAAATCGATGGATTCTTCCGGATTAAACAACATTCTTTTCTTGGGATCTACTTTGAGTAAAAAATATTTCAAAGCTCCAAGTCCCAAATGTTGGAATAAAGCCTCGGATTCTTCTTTGGAAAAGCCATCGATTTTTCCTAATTCCAAAGTCCGGTCTTTGGCCGTTTGAATCATTTCTGCCATTAAATCATCGGCATCCACCACGGTTCCCTCTCTGGATTTCATCTTTCCACTTGGTAAGTCAACCATGCCATAAGACAAATGATAATTTCCTTGTGAATAAGGTTTATTTAATTTTTTCAAAATGTGAAACAATACCTCAAAATGATAGTCTTGCTCATTTCCTACCACATAAACCGAACTGTTAGCCCCGAAATCTTGATATTTCAATTGCGCTGTTCCCATGTCTTGGGTGATGTACACGGAGGTGCCGTCTCTCCTCAATACCAATTTTTCATCCAAACCTTCCGCTGTTAAATCAATCCAAACAGATCCATCGTCTTTTTTAAAAAACACACCTTGCTCAAGCCCCTCTTCGACGATTTTTTTGCCCAATAAATACGTATTGGATTCTCGGTAAATTTGATCAAAAGTTACTCCCATGGTTTGATAGCTTTTAGCAAATCCAGCAAAAACCCATTCGTTCATTTTTTCCCACAATGCAATGACTTCAGGATCGTTTTGTTCCCATTTTTGCAACATTTCTTGGGCTTGAAGTAAAATAGGAGCTTGTGTTTTGGCTTTATCCACATCCATTCCTTGTGCCAAAAGCGTCTCCATTTCCAGTTTGTAGGCTTTGTCGAAGGCTACATAGTATTTCCCAACCAAGTGGTCACCTTTCATGCCGCTTGTTTCGGGAGTTTCGTTTTCTCCAAACAATTGGTAAGCCAACATCGATTTACAGATATGTATGCCTCGATCGTTGACTAAATTGGTTTTGATGACTTGGTAGCCACCAGCTTTTAAAATTTCAGCAACCGAAAAGCCTAAGAAATTATTTCTTAAGTGCCCCAAGTGCAAAGGTTTATTGGTGTTCGGTGAGGAATATTCAATTAAAACTTTTTTGGATTTTTTGGCTAGGTTCAGGCTGTCTTTTTGGCTAAGTTCTTGCAAGGATTGTATCCAAACAGCATCATGAAGAGATATGTTTAAAAATCCTTGTACAACTTGGAAGGCTTTTACTTCAGGGCAATGTTGAATCAAATACTCCCCAAGTTTTTGGGCAATGAGTGGGGGAGCCTGTCCAGCTTGTTTGGTATAAGGGAATACGACCAAGGTGTAAGTCCCCACAAATTCTTTCTTGGTTTCTTGCAAGGTAATGTCCTTTGCATCTATTTGAAATAAGGCATTTAAACTTTGTTTTAAACTTTTTATCAATAATGATTCAATACTCGACATGTTGCTAATGATAGATTGGGGATATAGCTTGTTTTAATCCACAAAGG
>JBILRJ010000177.1:0-6378 GCA_044372695.1 Spirosomataceae bacterium | reverse complement strand
AAAAGTAACAAATTATTTAGAAATAAAATTTTATCCCATGATGGTTTCATTTACCTAACTCAACCAAATGTTTAAATGAAAAAGACAAAATTAAATTTTGCAAATGCAAACTCTTCACTCAGCCGTTCAGAAATGAAAAATATTATGGCTGGTTCAGGCAGTGAAAATTGTTACACTGCCCAATGCAGAAGTACTTCTGCATGGTTAGGAAATGTTGATGTAACTTCTTGTTCAAGAGATATTGTTGAAGCGGCTTGCAAACTATCGCATCCAGCTACAAGTATGTCGGATACAACTTGCAGTTATTAAGATGAGGCTAACTCTTTTCAGGAATATTTATATTAGGGAAAATCGAAGTTTAAAAATTCGAAATCTAATCAATAAAACCTTAATTTTTTAAATTCTGAGAGCGTTTGACCTATTTTAGAAATATTTTACAGTTAGGATACTTTATCAAACCTGTAAAATATTTTTCACAAATAAAACTCAATAACTATGAAACTATTTTTTGGAGATAATCTTAAATTTAACAGATGCTCATTCGTATTATCAGCGCTGTTATTAATAAATATATGCAATTTTCATTTGTGTAATGCAAATACTACACCACAGGAAAAACCAAATGTTTGTATAAGGGGATATGTTACTGAAAAAGTATTTTCAGTTGTAAAAGTTGCATCGGCTGATCGTGGTACCACAAAGGAAATTATATTAGCTTCTGATACTGTTAAGCCTGACAATAGTTTTTTTCTATCATTTTATATCCAAGGTGCAAAAGCCATCAGGCTATTTAATGCACAAGTTTTTGTCACTGAAGGGGATACAGTAGACATCGTTTCGGACGGAAATAATAATATTCTGAGTGCTAAAGGTAAGAATAGTGGTAATTACATTTTTTTTTCTGACCCCAAGTACAAAACTCTAAATAAGTACTTTAACCCAACTAACTTCCAGGATGAATGGCAGAGTTATAAGGACAGTTTAGATTATCGTTTAAGATTAAAAAGAATCTTTATGGCAGAAAGTTCATCAAAGATTTCAAATAACCTTTTTCAGTCGGTTTCCATTAATGACTTGTATGAGTACTATCATGATTTACTTAATCCTATTAATAGAAAATTGATGTTTCCCAGAAATACGCCCAGTAATTACTTAGACGAAATCAAAACCGTTAAATTTAATGATGCTTATTTGAGTAGTAACCAATACATGATGTTTGCTTTTGCATTCATTGATTATTCTGTTCCTGACAACAATTTATTGAAAAGAACAAATTTTATTTTGGGAAATTTCAATAACAAAACTAAGGAAGCACTATTGATGACATCTTTAAAAATATTTATAAATTTTGAGATGAATGAGTATATAAAAATCAAAGAGAATAAAAAAGAAATAAAAGAGTTGATTCAAAAAACAGAAATGAATATTTCAGATACATATTACAAAGAAGAATTTCAAAAATATAAAGTCATCATCAATAGTACCTATTCAAAAATAGCTGAAAATATTACGCAGATTTCATTGATTGAGAAAAGTGGTATCAGAACATTTTTTTCAGATATTTTGAAAAACAATAGTAAAAAATTAATATATGTTGATGTGTGGGCATCTTGGTGTGGACCGTGTATTGAGCAGATGACTTATTTGAAAAAATATGAAGAAAAAATACAAGAAAGTACAAATATAATAAGCATATCAGTTGATACAGATTCAGAAAAATGGAAAAATGCAATGAAAAAATATAATCTTGAACGTAATCAGTATTTAATGCCTAATGAGTCAGCAAAAGAATTTAATCGCTCTTTAAATATAGATGGAATACCTCGGTATATACTAATCAACAATGATGGAGATATTATCTCGTGGAATGCTCCTTCACCTAAGTACATTGATAAATTATTATTGATAATAAAAAATTATACCGAAAAAGTGAATAAAAAATAAAAAATCTTCGCTTGAATGAGGCTAATGAGATAATTAGAGAAATACAGAAAGCAATTATTATCAAAGTCATAATGTAAGTGCCCCTAATTAACAAACATTTGAGTCAATTGTTAATAACACCTCTCTTAAAAAAACGATTTTATCCATGCCCAAATTCCCTTTCTACCAACAACTCGACCAAATGGATTGTGGACCCACGTGCCTACGAATGATCGCTAAACATTACGGGCGTACGCTCAATATTCAAAAATTACGAAATGCTTCGGGTTTTAGTCGGGAGGGGGTTTCATTATTGGGTATTGCAGAAGCTGCTGAAAGTGTGGGTTTTAGAACGTTGGCAGTAAAAGTTCCTTTCGAGAAGTTGGTGAAAGATGCTCCTCTACCCTGCATTATTCATTGGCAACAAAACCATTTTGTGGTATTGGTCGAGGCTAAAAAAGGCTCGGTTCTGTTGGCTGACCCAGGAAAAGGCATACGTAAAATGTCTGAGGCTGATTTCTGTGAGCATTGGGCAACTTCCCAAGAAGAAGGAAAAGCCGTGGGCGTTGCTCTGTTGTTAGAAACTACTCCTGCATTTTTTGAACTAAAAGATGATAAAAAAACGGGTTTAGATTTTTCTTATCTCCTAAAATACCTTTGGTCATACAAAAAACTCTTATTCCAGTTAGCTATTGGGCTGCTGGTAGGTAGTGGCTTGCAATTGGTTTTCCCTTTCTTAACGCAGTCGATTGTCGATATTGGTATTCAAACTCGTAATCTCAACTTTATTTATGTCATGTTGGCGGCTCAATTGATGCTTTTTGCCAGTAGAACCGTGGTAGAATTTATCCGTTCTTGGATTTTGTTACATATCAGTATTCGTATCAATTTGTCAATTCTCTCCGATTTTTTGATAAAATTGATGAAATTACCAATGTCATTTTTCGATACAAAAATGTTTGGCGACATCATGCAACGCATTAACGACCATCACAGAATCGAACAATTCCTCACGGGACAAACCCTCAATACGCTTTTCTCCTTAGTAAATCTCCTCATTTTTGGCGTAGTTTTAGGAATGTACAGCATGACAATTTTCTCCATTTTCGTGGTTGGTTCAATCCTGTACGGATTGTGGGTACTGTTATTTTTGAAAGAAAGACGTAAATTAGATTTCAAAATGTTTGATGTTGCTGCCAAAAATCAAGGATCCTTAGTGCAGTTGATTCAGGGAATGCAGGAAATCAAATTAGCCAATGCCGAACACCTGAAACGTTGGGAATGGGAACGCATCCAGACCAAAATGTTCCAGTTTCAAACCAAAGGCTTGGCTCTCAACCAATACCAACAAGCGGGGGCATTTTTCTTAAATGAAGGCAAAAATATTTTGATAACCTTCTTTACCGCCAAAGCCGTAGTAGATGGTCAATTAACTCTAGGGACGATGTTGGCGGTGCAGTACATCATCGGACAATTAAACGCTCCGATCGAGTCATTAATCCAGTTTGTGCAGTCTGCTCAAAGTGCCAAAATCAGTCTGGAACGGATGAACGAAATCCATGAATTAGATGATGAAGAAAAAGAAAATCAAACCAAAGCTGCCATTCATGCTGGATACCAAGGAGCAAGTATTTCGCTCAAAAATATTAGTTTTACTTATCCAGGAGCGGGAAATGAGCCTGTTTTGAAAAATATTCATCTTGAAATTCCACAAGGAAAAGTAACTGCCATCGTGGGCATGAGTGGAAGCGGGAAGACAACTTTATTGAAATTATTACTCAAATTTTATGATTTGAAAGGAGACATAAAGATTGGCAATACGCCTTTTGATAGTTTTAGGGCAAATCAGTGGCGAGGGAAATGTGGCGTTGTGATGCAAGATGGTTTTATTTTCTCCGATACCATCGCTAGAAATATCGCCTTGGGAGATGAAAACCCAAACATGGAAAAACTCTATCATGCTTGCGAAGTGGCTAATATCAAGGAGTTTATCGAAAGTTTACCTTTGGGCTTCAATACCAAAATTGGTTCGGAGGGCAATGGAATCAGTCAGGGACAAAAACAACGTCTATTAATTGCCAGAGCCGTTTATAAAGAACCCGATTATTTGTTTTTTGATGAAGCAACTAATTCTTTAGATGCCAATAACGAAAAAAAAATCTTAGAAAATTTGGAAGAATTCTTCAACGGAAGAACCGTCATTGTAGTGGCACACCGACTCAGTACGGTTAAAAATGCGGACCAAATTGTGGTACTTGATAAAGGAGAAATCATAGAAGTTGGAACGCACGAAAGCCTGACAGTAAAGCGTGGAGAATATTTTGATTTAGTGAAAAATCAGTTAGAATTGGGGAACTAATGGAAATTAACATAAAAGACAAAGAGATAAATCCAGTTCATCTAAATGGGTCGAAACCAGAAACTTTGAAAAGTTCTTTTGGTGAAATTCCTATGACAACACGGCCCAATCTTGAATTACGTTCAGAGGAAGTAGATGAGATTTTGAGCAAACGTCCTGCGGTAATTATTCGATACGGATTAACGATCATTGCACTTTTGGGCGTATTGGGTTTAATTGCTTCCTGGTACATCAAATATCCAGAAATTATTAAGGGAGGTGTTATGATTACAACAGAAAAACCACCACTTAAGGTTATTACACGGTCTTCTGGCCGTTTGCAGAAATTATTAGCCAAACCCAATCAAATCGTAAAACAGGGAGATTTTTTGGCAGAAATTGAAAATACCACTCGTTTAGAGAACCTTTCGGTCTTACAAACGCTTACTAAACAACTCAAAAATTATCTTCAAAATAGTACTTCAAAAGTAAGTTTCCCATCCAATGATTTTACATTTGGAGATTTACAATTGGAATATAACAGCCTCTTAAAAAACTATCAAGAATCAGAGCGATTGTTGGGGGATGTTATTTATCAACAAAGAAGAAGAATTTTAGAGCAACAGATATCTGATTTCAAAAAAATGATTGTAATTGGCGAACGGCAAGTTGATTTGAACAATGAGGAGTATGGAAATGCTGAAATAAAATATCAAGCTGACAAGAAATTATATCAAGACAAAGTATATGGAAAATTAGAGTATTTAAATTTAGAAAACACTTTTATTCAGAAGAAAAAAGAACGAGAAACCTACGCTAAATCATTGATAGAAAATAGCTTAACACTTTCAGAAAAGCAAAGAACTTTGTCTGAATTAGATTTTGAGTATATCCAAAAAACGAGAACTTACCGAGATAATATCCTTCAATCCGTTCAAAACATTGATAATCTGTTAGCCAATTGGCAACAAAATTTTGTCATAACATCACCTTCGGACGGCAAATTAAGTTTTTTGAAAAATCTTACCGAGAATCAGATGATTCGCACGGGTGATACACTTTTTGCAGTTTTACCCCAAAATCAACCAATTATTGCATTATCCATTGTATCGGCACAGAATTTTGGGAAGGTAAAAGTCGGGCAAAAAGTGATCATCAAATTGGTCAATTATCCATTTGAAGAATACGGAAGTTTATCAGGAAATATCGAAGAAATTGGGACTACGCCCACTGGAAGCCAATATCGGGTAAAGATTAAATTAGAGAAAGGCTTACTTACGAATTATGATAAAACTTTACCTTTTCAAGCTGAAATGCAAGGTTCTTTGGAGATTATCACAGAGGATATGAGTTTATTGGAGCGAAGCCTTTACGGACTTAGGAAAATGTTAAATCAAAGGTAAATTAATAAGACCAGTCTCAAAATACTGATTGATCCTATTTTAAAATCAACATTCAATAAAAACACATAATTAATTGATTATCAATTTATTATGTCGGAGGCAAAACCTCATTTATCTTTAATTTTAGGATTTGGCAGAGCTTTGGAATGTGCTTACTTGAGGGTGTGTGTTTGCCAGATTCCCAATTGTTGTAGGTACTTTGGGCAACGCCGAGATGTGCGGCAACTTCTGTTTGAGCTAAACGCATCGATAATCTAGCATTTAGAATTACTTCGGATAAGGTAGATTGATTCATTGAGAGTAATCATTTTAAAGGCTTGTATATAAAATATAGTCTTTGGTTAGATTTACGCACATATCATACAGCTTTAACGCTGAATATCAATTTTTGTTGTGAAAAAATTATCAGTTTACTGTTTGAAATTATCAGTTTACTGTTTGGGAGTGAAAAATATAGTGCCCAAGTTTGTACTATTAAAATACAAATAAAATTGGTAATAATTATATTTTATAAAATCTAATATTCTATTCATTACCGCATGAATCAGAAAGAAAATTAGACTTGAAATCAGATAGAAAACATGTGCTTTTGATGAAAATCTTTGTGGAATTGAAGGAAAAACAAATTGCGATGTGGTATTAAATAGTGTGCCTCTAAGAGTGTAGGGATTAGGAAAATTTCCCTGATAAAACCTGATTTTTATGGATCATTTA
>JBILRJ010000176.1:0-6402 GCA_044372695.1 Spirosomataceae bacterium | reverse complement strand
GGCGACAGCAAAGAGTTGAATTATCTTCTAGAAAGTAAATCTCAAAAAAATGCTTTTGATTTCCTTATGACATCCAAAAAAGGAAAATCTTTTCGGACCGATGGGAATTCCAACGAAGATTTCTACGCATTTGGGCAATATTTATTTTCGCCATGTGATGGGGAAATTGTTTCTGTGGTAAACTGTGTAAAAGAAAAATATAGTGGGTGAAATGAATTCCTTTCATAAGGTTAGGTCTTCAGAACCACATTTGTATTTTCATGTTCAAAATACCGAAAATATGAATGATGCTGTGGGTGTGAAATGTTATTTTGATAACATAATGGTGGATGGGCAATTAAAAACAGACTATTTTCCGATTAAGAATGAGAGACTTATCCAAAACTAACGGAGAGCACAATGATTGATTCTCTTTGTTCATTTGTTTTCAAAATCGCTGCTTTTTTAACACTTCTTGCATTTTAGTGTCAAATATCAAACGCGTTTTTTGATATAAATCAGGATTTAATTTTTTCAGGGTTTGCATGGACTCCTTCGCATAAGTGATTTCGGCCAATTCCAATGCTTGTAAGGCATAAATGAAATGGTAATCGCTCACTTGCTCGTTGTAACGTAGTGCAGAAAGGGCGTAATAATAAGCAAGTTTCTGTTCAGCATGTTGGTTCAAGATTGGGATGGCTTTTTGTAGTACCTCCAAGTTGAAAGGTTGGCTTTCTAAGGCTTTTTTGGCACTTGCCAGATTTGTGATGATTACTGGGGCATGGCTTTTCAGTTGTGCTTCTTTCCAAAATCCCAAAATGTTTTCATAGCCTTTGCTTTTGGTGGTTGTGTCTTTTGAAATAAGTCCTGCTAATTGATCCAAACCCAAAAGTGGCTTCTGATGGTAATAATTTTGCCAAGCCTCTAGAAAAACTACCTCCGGAAAAATATGTAGAAAGTTGGGGTTCTTTTTCCATTTGGCATAGGAAAAAAGGGGTGCTTTACTTTTCAACAGAGTACTGGTATTGTACAAGAGCGCCCAATCGCGCACATCCATGTTGGGTTCAAACTCGGATGAAATACTCGCTTTGGGTAGCGCTAAACGATGGATGGCCGAGTAAATAAACGCATTGTTTTGTACCACTCGGTCGCTTGACGTTTGCTCATTCAAAAACTCTGTTTGGAGTTTTTTGATTGGGTGTTTGCTTTCAAAGTACCAAAAGTTTGCCAGAGATAAATCATTTCTTTGGGTTAATTCAATGGCTTTTTGATGTAAAAACCTTGCAGAATCTAATTGATTTAGTTTTTCATAATTGATGGCCAATTGGTTAATGAGGTAAGGGTTTTGCGGAAATAATTCCAAGCCCTTTTTTAAATTAAATAGCGATTCAAAAAGGTGGTCATTTTTGGCATATAAATCACTTAAAGCGACAAATGTCTCAGCCATTGGGTTTTTGACCAAGGTATTGGACAGATAATAGGCCTCCTCTTCTTGTTGATTTTTTTCTTGAGCTAAATGCGCCAATCTCAAATTGGACTTGGTATTGAGTTTGCTGTGTGTCAACGCATTTTTGTAATGCATTTCAGCAAGGCGGAAATCACCAAGCAAGTAGGCATTGTCTCCTTCTTGATTATTTTTTCCAGCCATCATCTGATGAAAAACGGCCGTATTTAAAGCAAATACCCAGGCGCAAGTGAGTAAAAAAATCCCGATGTGAATCAGGTAAATCGGTAATTTTTGAGCTTTGTGAAAAACCTTGAAAATGGGTAAATGAGCGGAGATTAATTCTTTGAAATTGGTGTAGATAAAGGCAGGAAAAATCAGGGCCATGGAGATTTGACACATCATACTCCAGGTTTCAATGGCTTTGATGGCTGGATCATTTTGGCTGTTATACATGAAGAAATAGGACGATAGGGCTAATAAAAAAAGTCCAAAATAGCCTATTTGTTGTGTTTTTTGCTCGAATTTCAAGGTTTGAACCAAAAAAATAGCAGCAGAAATCAGTAGAAAAATAGCTGGTGGAATGAGCAAATTAGATTCCCAATAATTCAATAAGTTGCCAAAACTCAAGATTAAATTCACCCAATAAAACAAACCTAAAATAAACCAAACAGATACATGATTTTTTTTCTCAATCTGGAAACTGATTTGGATAAGAAAGGCTGGAATTGCTTGCGATGATAATATGGCCCAAAGGAATGCCGACACAATTCCTGCCCAAGCCAATTGTTGTTGAAAAACCAAGAGCAAATCGTTAAATCCTTGTTGGGCATTGTTGTAAGCTACAATTCCAATCCATAAGGCAATTCCCAGTATGAATTGAAGAGGTTTTATTCGTGACCAATTTTGGACAGCGGTTAAAAGTATGATCAGGCCTATCACGCTGATGGACTGACAAAACAAATAGAAGAAAGCATTATTGTCAGTATATTTTATAAAGTAGGATTGTCGAATTAAAAATAATTGATTTTCAAGTTGAAGGGAATTAAGGGTGTCGACTTGCGCAAAAACGGGAATTAGTTCAGAAACTTCACTCCAAGTCAAAATGGAAGTTGGAGTAAAAAAAATGGTGTATAAGCCGACTAAACTAAAAATACCTCCGGTTAGGAAAAGGATGGTAGGCAAGTTTAGTGAGCAAATTTTGGGAGCTTGGTTCATAAATGAAAAAAATACGAAGTCTTAAATTTCAACATAAACTTTAATTCATTCAAAGAAATGGGCAGATTTTGTCAAAAAATAACGAAAAAATACAAGTTTCCATTTTGCTAATTAGAAAATCCCGACTAATTTTGCAGTTCGAATGTATATAGCATTCATCGAATTATTTAAATCATTAGTTTTTTAGCTAGCAAATTTAATTTTCAAATGGCAAACCCAGTAAATAAAGGAAAAGTTGCACAAGTAATTGGGCCGGTAGTTGACGTAAGTTTTGAAGGAGAAGGTTCTCATTTACCTGCAATTTTAAATGCACTTTCTGTTACTAAATCAAACGGACAAGAACTTGTTTTAGAAGTTCAGCAACACTTAGGAGAAGATCGTGTAAGAACGATTGCAATGGAAGGAACTGAAGGACTTCAAAGAGGTCAAGAAGTAATTGACAAAGGTACTCCAATGACCATGCCAACAGGCGAGGGCATCAAAGGTCGTTTATTTAACGTAGTTGGTCATGCCATTGATGGGATTACGCAACCGAAGTCAGACGAAAGGTTACCAATTCACCGTTCTGCACCAAAGTTTGATGAGTTAGCTACGACTACAGAAGTTTTATTTACAGGTATTAAAGTAATCGATTTATTGGCTCCTTATGTTAAAGGAGGTAAAATTGGTTTATTTGGTGGTGCGGGTGTAGGTAAAACTGTATTGATCATGGAATTGATCAACAACATTGCGAAAGCTTATGAAGGACTTTCTGTTTTTGCGGGAGTAGGTGAGCGTACTCGTGAGGGTAATGACTTGTTACGTGAGATGATTGAGTCGGGAGTTATAAAGTATGGCGAGGCGTTTAAACACGCGATGGAAGAGGGACAATGGGATTTGTCGAAAGTAGATGAAAATGAATTAAGTAAATCTCAAGCAACCTTGGTGTTTGGTCAAATGAATGAGCCTCCTGGAGCACGTGCTCGTGTGGCTTTATCTGGTTTGACAGTAGCTGAGCATTTCCGTGATGGAGATGGAGAAGGACAAGGTCGTGATATTCTATTCTTTATAGATAATATTTTCCGTTTTACACAAGCGGGATCTGAGGTTTCTGCTTTATTAGGTCGTATGCCATCGGCGGTAGGTTATCAACCAACTTTAGCTACAGAAATGGGAGCGATGCAAGAGCGTATTACTTCAACGAAAAGAGGTTCCATTACATCTGTTCAGGCCGTTTATGTTCCTGCAGATGATTTAACTGACCCTGCTCCAGCAACCACATTTGCTCACTTAGATGCAACTACGGTACTTTCTCGTAAAATTGCTGAATTAGGTATTTATCCAGCGGTTGATCCTTTGGATTCTTCATCCAGAATACTTTCTGCTGAGGTATTAGGTGATGCTCATTACGATACTGCTCAACGTGTGAAAGAAATTTTACAACGTTACAAAGAGTTGCAAGACATCATTGCTATTCTAGGTTTGGATGAATTGTCTGAGGAAGATAAATTGGTTGTTTCAAGAGCACGTCGTGTTCAGAGATTTTTATCACAACCTTTCTTTGTGGCAGAGCAATTTACCGGATTAAAAGGCGTTTTAGTTGATATCAACGATACAATCAAAGGTTTTAACGCAATCATTGATGGTGAATATGACCATTTGCCAGAGGCTGCGTTTAACTTGGTTGGTAAAATTGAAGATGCCATTGCCAAAGGAGAAAAATTGATCGCAGAGGCTACTAAATAAATAAATATGTTTGTAGAAATTATTACACCTGATCGTAAAGTGTTTTCCGCAGAAGCTTCTGTGGTCACCTTGCCTGGCGTAAATGGTTCTTTTCAAATCATGAATGATCATGCTGCATTAGTGAGCACCTTGCAAAAGGGCGAGTTAAGTGCAGACAATGAGGTTTTTCAAATTGAAGGAGGCGTTGTGGAAGTATTAAATAATCGAGTTCTTATTTTAGCCGAAGGCGTAAACTAACATGAAGAAACTAATTTTATTTACTTTAGGAATAGCTATGTTGAGTTCTTGTTCTCAAAAAGCTTATTTGACGGGCTCCTTAATGACCCTCATCAAGGATAATCAATTGCCTTTGAATAAAATTCAGTTTTACAATGACAATGCTTTATTTCTGGAAAGAGAATTGAATGCATCCGATGCCAATGTGAAGTCGGGGAAAGTTATTTTAGTGAATGGTAAAAACATCAACCGTGTCTCTCTAGAGACCCAGACCCCAGGTGTATTAATCAAGGAAGCAGATAAGCAATTATTGATCTCCTTTGAGGCTGGCGCTGGTGAAGAAAAGAGCTTGCATTTTGCACCCGTAGTAGGTGAAAGAGGAGAATCTTTTTATCAATTGGTGGATGATGCGGGTAGTCCAACCTTTTCTAGGTTGAGCTACGATGGCAATAAATATTTGCTTTACAATACGAAGAAAGTTCGATTGATGATTATGAAGTCTTCTTTTTCAGGTTTGAAGGTTAACAGCAAACGAATGAGAGGTAATAAAGTTCGATAATTATCGTATTTGCGAAAATATTGAAATAGGATGCTTGCATCCTATTTTTTTTTGCCGCAAATTTACAAATGGTATGCTCGCATACTAGTTAAAAAAGATCTAATGAAAGCAGAAAATACAATCGATTTTCAAATCAAGACAAGTTGGTATGCCATTAGCAGGATGTATAATACCTATGCCGCCCAATTTGACATGACCATGGCCATTGGCTATGTGCTTTTAAATATCGACAAAGAAGGAACGCCTGCAACCAAAATTGCTCCAGCCTTGGGTTTAGAGGTTAGAAGTTTAACTCGAATGTTGAAATCTTTGGAAGATAAACAATGGGTGAGAAGAGAGGCTAATTATACAGATAAGCGAATCGTTAAAATTTTTTTAACGGATTTGGGTAAAAAGAAACGTGACGAGGCAAAACGTGGAGTTATTTTTTTCAATGAACTTGTCAGAGAGAAAATTGGAAATGATCAATTACAAAGTTTTTTTCAGGTGATGGAATCAATCAATCAAATTTTAGAGGAAGATTCCAGTGTAATTTTAGAGACACTAAACAAACAAATTTAATAAATAAAGCCATGGGTAGCATTAACAATAGCATCAAAGGAGGGGAATTTTTGATTAGAGAATTAGCCACTTCTGAATTATTTATTCCGGAGGATTTTACGGAGGAGCAAAAGATGATTGAGCAAACATGTGCGGACTTCATTAAAACGGAAATCACTCCGATTTTGAATGAAATAGATGATGCCAAAGACAATTCTCTCATGTCTGGTCTGATGGATAAGGCAGGTGCTTTGGGTTTGCTTGGCACATCAGTGCCGGAAGAGTATGGTGGATTTGGAATGGACTTCAATACTTCCATGTTGGTAGCGGAGGCTTGTGGTTCTGGTCATTCTTTTGCAGTGGCTTTATCTGGTCATACAGGAATCGGAACTCTTCCAATTTTGTATTATGGAACAGAGGAGCAAAAACAACAATATTTGCCCAAATTGGCGAGTGGTGAATGGAAGGCGGCTTATTGTTTAACTGAGCCTGATTCTGGTTCAGATGCTAATGCAGCTAAGTCAAAAGCCATCCTCAACGAGGCGGGAACACATTATGTAATTAATGGACAAAAAATGTGGATCACCAATGGTGGCTTTGCAGATTTATTCATTGTCTTCGCTAAAATTGATCAAGATAAGACCTTAACAGCGTTTTTGGTAGAGAAAAGTTTTCCGGGGATTACCATGAACGAGGAGGAGCATAAAATGGGAATCAAGGG
>JBILRJ010000175.1:0-6407 GCA_044372695.1 Spirosomataceae bacterium | reverse complement strand
AAAGCATCAAGGAAAACATCCAAGCGGACCTTAAAACTGGAGCAGAAAAACCAGAAATACCTGCGTACAGCCAAAGCAAAATCATCATAATCAAAAAAAATACCCAAGCACCTAGACGACCTTTTTTTAACAAGAAACCGAAAATAAAACTCAGCCCGATGTATAGCAAACCCACGTGCATACCAGAAACAGATAAAATATGAATAGCGCCCAAAGAGGCATAGGTTTGCATCGTTTCAAAATCAATGTGAGACCGGGTGCCTAAAAGCATCGCAGAGGCTACAACCCTGTTTCTTTCTGATTTCATTATTATGGCTAGGTGATTACTCAATCTTTCTTGCAAATCGAAAAAAAAGGAATCAAAACGAAAGCAAGACGCTGCTTTTTTTATCAATAAAACTTCATGGGATTTAACAAACATACTCCCCAAAATTCCTTTTCGCTGGTAATACAAAGCCCAATTTTGTTCATTAGGAAAAACAGGTAGAGAAAATTTTTGGAGAAAGGAAATCGTCATAAGTTGATCTCCAATTTGAGGTTTCAAAACGTCCTTAGAAAGATAAATTTTCACTTTAAAATTAGCCAAATGCCAATTATTCTGGGTTTTATGTGCCAAAGTGCGACCCGTAAATGACCATGTTTTAGCCTTTTCTACCGGTTCATCAAGGACGTCAAAAACAAGTGCCTCACTTAAGGGTGGTTTTTGATTTAAATCATTTAATCGAAGAGAATTGTAAAAAAAAGAGCACGAAAAAAATATTAGAAAAAAAACGAAAGAAGGGTATAGAGGTGATTTCCGAAAGCTGAGAAAAAGGAGCAATAAGAAAAATAACAACAGGCCCAAGCAAATAGCAAGGTGAGAATGGAATTTTTCGGCCATCAAAAGTCCCATGATCCAATAAAGGACAATTCGCAAAAATGGAAAACGAGTAAATAAAGAATACAAGGCTTAGGCGGATTTGCCTAAAGGTAGAATTTTCTTTGAGCAATAAGCTGCTCTACATTATCAGGAAGTAGATATTTAATGGATTGCCCCTTTTGAATACAGCCGCGAATGTAAGTAGCTGAAATGTGTAAAACTGGCGCATTGATCTTTAAAACATGTTTATGGTTCCATAAATCAGAGCTCTCACTGCCTCCTCTTGGATAGACAATTAACTGAAAATAATCAAGAATCTTATCATAATTCTTCCAACTTTTAAATTGCTCCAAATTATCGCCACCAATGATTAGGGAAAATTCGTGCTCCGGAAATTTTTCTGACAAATGTATCAGGGTATCAATGGTGTAAGAAGGTTTTGATAGGTTAAATTCAATGTCGCAACTTTTGAACTGGAAATGGTCTTCAATGGCGCGATCCACCATGTCTAATCGGTCAAATTCATGCAATAAGGTCTTGGTTTTCTTTTGCGGATTTTGCGGCGAAACAACGAACCAAATCTGCTGCATATCAGTCTGATTAAGCACAGCTTGAGCAACGATTAGGTGACCATGGTGTATGGGATTAAAAGAACCGAAAAACAATCCCACTTTCATGTTATCTCGTAAAATTTTCGAACAATTGTTGAGCCTCTTCCACCGCTATTTCCAATTGATCATTGACTAATACGACATCAAATTTATCTTGGAAAGACCATTCAAATTTCATTTTAAAAATACGCTTAGACAATGACTCCTCTGTTTCAGTGCCTCTAGATCGCAAACGATCTTCTAATATTTCTAAACTCGGTACTTTTACAAAGATTGCCAAAGCCCGCTCTTTGTAATAATTTTTGAGCGCTAAACCGCCACGCACGTCTACATCAAAAATCACGTGCTTTCCAGATGTCCAAATGCGTTCGATTTCAGACTTAAGTGTGCCGTAATACGCCCCTGGATAAACTTCTTCCCACTCCACAAATGCTTCCTCATCTATTTTCTGACGAAATTCATCTGGAGTCATGAAATAATAATCCTGTCCATTTTGTTCCGATCGCCCTCGCTTATCACGTGTACAGGCCGAAATAGAAAAACCCAGATTGGGATTTTGAGCTAGTAACTCTTTGACGATCGTCGTCTTACCAGAACCCGAGGGTGCAGAAAAAACAATTAATTTACCTTCCAATAGATTCGCTTTAAATAGCTAGCAAAGTAACGGAATTAAGATGGAAATTAGGATGAAAAACAAAAAAAGTTTCGCTTTTATCTGTTCCAAAAGAGAATCAGGACATTTCTGATGGCATTGCTCCTTGATTGCTTTCTTTAGGCTTGCTTCCAATCGGTAACCTTCTTGACAAGGCAAACATTGGTCTTTACTCAGTAAAAAAGTAGCCTCCTCTGCAGGTGAAGCTTCTCGATCCAAAATTTTCTGAATCAACTTCAGGCAATCTTTGTGATGCTCACAATTCGTTTTCATGGAATATTTGATTGATACTCAAATTTTAAAACACTTCGAAAATTAAATTAGTTCCACTCCGTCTGCCAAAGTGTCAGAATGATAACCCCTCTTTTTGGCATACTCAGACAACTTCTCCTTCAACACAGCTCTCGCCCTGTGCAATCGAGACCGAACCGTTCCAACGGGAATATGTAGAATTTTACCCATCTCTTCGTAACTAAACTCTTCCAAATCACATAAAATAATGATCATTCGGAAGTCGACAGGCAGTGATTGAATCGCAGAGGTAATTTCATCCCCCATCATTTCATTGACCGACTCAGCTTTCAAATCGGCTTGAAAGGCAGGTTCCGCATCTTCATCCCCAGCAAAAGATTGCTCGAACCACTCAAATTCAACTTTAGTGGGTCCACGAGATTTTTTACGATAATCATTGATGAAATTGTTCTTCAAAATCCTGAATAACCATGCTTTTGCATAGGTACCAGGCTCAAAAGACCCAGCAAAACGATAGGCCTTTAAACACGTGTCTTGAACCAAATCATTGGCATCATCTTGATCATTGGTCAATTTTAGAGCAAAATTGTACATGGCATCAAGATGAGGCATAAATTCTTTTTCAAAAATCTCTGAGGCATTATTGGGAGGCGTGATGGCTTCTTCTAATTGGACTTCCATGAGTTTCATGTTTTAACACAAAAAATGAATAATTTTTGTGCATACATTAACTAACAATTTTGAATCCAAGAAATAAGTGTGACAAATAAGGTAAAACCTAGACAAATCCCTTTTTATCAAATAACTCAAAGGTGAGAAAAACCAATAAACCTAAAACTGCACTGAATACAGAACGAATAAGGCTCATCCAAAGAAGCGAAGTATCACTCGCTTCCAATAGAAACAAAATCAAATGATGCGTTAATAAGATGATGAACACGAAAGGTAAGTACCAAAGCCAAGACATTTCCTTTAAACTAATATTCGATCGATCATCATAACCATTGGCTGGAGTCAACACGTTGATCAAAGAAGGCCTTAAAAAAGCGATGACCAAACAAGCTGCTGCGTGCATTCCATGCGTATTGTAAAAAATATCCACGAACCAACCCAAAATAAAAGCGAATATGACAAATAAAATGGGGGGAACATCCAAAGGAGCCTTCACGATAGGCCATAGGTAAATGAAACAAAAAGCATAGGATCCAATGCTAATATCTCTCAAAAAAAATATTTGAAATGCAAGGCAAAATACAACCGTTAAAAAAGGCCTGAATTTGAATTTAATGGGCATTTCTAATCTGCTTTAGGAATCGATTCATTTAATTTAACTTGTTGCCATGCCAAAGCGTTTTTGATGATATAAACATACTTAAGCGTGGAAAAATTTGTCCCTAACATCAATTTCACGTCATGGAAATTACCATCTTTTTTAAGACCTACCTGCGCGACAATACCAATGGGAACATTTGGTGGAAATACCGCATTGTAATCAGATGTCACAACGGTATCACCTCGAACTACTTTTTTGTATTTGGAAATATCCAATAAATCGACAACCTCTGGCTGAATCCCTGCCCATTTAACATATCCTAACTCCCCATTAGATTTAATTTTAGCAGAAATGGAATTATTTGTATTCAATACCGAAATAACAAGGGATAAATTCGCAGTGCAAGACATCACCTTACCTACTACTCCTGTAGAAGAAATGACTGCCATACCCGCCCTTATGCCGTCTTGTGAACCCTTATCGATGGTGATGTAATTTTGAGTCAAAGCAGTACTTTGCACGATCACTTTTGCCATGGTAGCTTGATAATTATTCATCGAAGCCTTGCTGGTAAAGTATGGAATTTCTCCTTTTGGCTGAACCTGAGCACGCAATTGATAAATTTGATTCCTGAGTTGTGCATTTTCAGATGCCAAGGTATCATTGACCAATCTTAATTGATGGTAGGTTTTCACCGCTTCAACGTCCGACAATATACGTGCAGCCCACTGATTGCTCGTATTAAAATACCAAGTATGTTGATAATCATTGTAAGTAAACACCGACCAAAGACTTAGTACTTCCAACAATACGAACAAAAGCAAGGTTTTTTGTCGCAATAAAAATTGGAATAACTGCATCATAGAGAATAAGAGCTAAATCGCGACTAAGTAATTAATACAGGTCTGTATTTTTCTAAATTTTTGAGAATTTCACCTGTTCCACGAACAACTGCCTTCAAAGGATCATCTGCTACGTGAACCTTCAATTGCGTTTTCTTTTCAATGCGTTTGTCCAAACCATGTAACATAGCTCCCCCTCCCGCTAAATGAATTCCATTGTGAAAAATATCACCTGATAATTCAGCTGGAGCCCTTTGCAAAGTCTCCATGATTGCCACCTCTATTTTTGTGATTGAACTATCTAATGCATAGGCAATCTCCGAGTAGTTAATCAAAATTTCTTTTGGAATACCCGTCATTTGATCCCTACCACGTATTTCAAAATCGGCAGGAGGATTTTCTAATTCAGGCAAAGCAGCACCCACCTGTATTTTAATCTGTTCCGCCGAACGCTCCCCAATCACTAATTTATGCTCTCTTAATAAATAATCTTTGATGTCTCGTGTGAATTCATCTCCCGCAACACGGATCGAATTTTCCACCACAATTCCACTTAAGGAAATAATGGCCACTTCTGTTGTTCCGCCTCCAATATCCACCACCAATGAACCGTTTGGTTGTTCAATATCAATTCCTATTCCGATTGCAGCGGCAATTGGCTCATGAACCATGTAAACCTCTCTGGCTCCTGCATGTTCAGCTGAATCCTTTACCGCTCGTTTTTCCACCTCAGTGATGCCTGACGGAATACAAATCACCATTCTCAAAGCAGGGTTGAAAAAAGAATTCCCTTTCGGCATCATTTTAATCAAACCTCGCATCATTAATTCTGCCGCGGTAAAATCGGCAATTACCCCATCTTTCAAGGGCCTGATGGTCTTGATATTGTCGTTGGTTTTTTCGTGCATCATCATCGCCTGACGGCCAACAGCCAAAACCTTGTTGGTGTTTCTGTCTAAAGCGATAATAGATGGCTCATCTACCACTATCTGATCTTTGTGAATAATTAAGGTATTTGCCGTACCTAAGTCGATCGCAATGTCCTTGGTTAGAAAATTGAATATTCCCATGAGTTGTTTCTAAAAATTGGGGTATTTAGCTGCTTAATGAAAACAGTTTAACAAATTTACTGATAAAATACGAGCAAATTATTTATTTTATTTGAAAATTCTCCTGTTCCTAAAAATAATTATAAAACAACCCTAATGCATCAATTGGATAATTTAAAAAAATCAAAAATAGCTTTTATAAGTTTATTGCAAATATTTCTCGTCGATTCATTTATACATTTGGTCAAAAAAAACACTTAAATAATTTGGAATTATTACTTGATTTATTAGTTTTGTCCAAATTAATTTACAAATCCGTGTAGAAAACGGAAAAAAACTCTTCAATATGGAAGATTATAACAAAATAATCGAATCCCTTGGTGTAAAATTCATTAAGTCTAGGAACATAAGAATATTACAACCCATCCGAATCAAAAATTTTTACGACGTAGAAAATTCACTCTTGATTTTGTACAAAGGTGAAGTGTCATTCGGAGAAGAAGATACTGCAGTAGAAGAGGGCGACATGCTCTTTATCCCTGGAGGCAAAATGGTGAGTGTTACTTATGGTAACTCCGAAAAACCGAAGCCGGTCAATAACGAAGAATTCATGACCCATCGAGAATTGTATTTCGACCTTAACATGGACGCTAATGCCATCGGTAAGCATGAAAATTCTTTCGGAATGGTTGCTTTTGAAGCTAAGGTCTTCGACTCTGTTAATTTCTTCACCTCTTTGGACATCCCTCCTTTTCTCATCAAAAAAGATGAAAAGTTGGCGCAAACCATCAAAGAAATTTTACTTGAAGATATGTCCGACCAACTTGGTAAAGGCCGCATCATCAAAATAAAAACCGAAGAAATTGTTA
>JBILRJ010000174.1:0-6429 GCA_044372695.1 Spirosomataceae bacterium | reverse complement strand
GTGTTTATTTTCAGGCTTAATTGTCCAATTGTTTGGTTCAATAAGTTTATTTCATGCTCTCCTACTTTACCAGATAGGATGATTTGGGGTTTAGATTGCGACCAAAAATCCTGATAAAACCCTTTAATGGAATCTATTTTGATATCCTTTAAGGTTTCTAGGCTAGACAGCCTACCATATGAATCATTTCCAAAGATGGAATTTCTGAAATATTGATTTGCAGCAAAAGATGTTTTTTCCCAATTCAGTTTGGTTCTTTGAATTTCGATTTCGATTTCTTTGTCAAATTCCTGTTTGGGGAATATGGAATTTCCCAATACATCTACCATCAAATGTAGAAGTGTTTCAAAGTGCTTAGGAAGACTGTAGATTGTAAAAGTACCTAGGTCAAAATTTGCCTGAACGTCCCAAAATGCACCATAAAAATCAAAGGATTCATTGATGACTTTGGCCGTTTTACTCTGAGTACCGCGTTTCATTAACTGGGTTGTCATACCTGCTAGTCCTGCGATGGGTGCATTGATTGCTCCGGCATCGGTATATAACTCCAACTTGAATACATCTTGTTCTCCTAAAGAAATTACGCATACTTCTGTTCCATTGTCTAAGGTATAAGATTGGTATGCTGGAAATTTGATTCGTTCTAATTCAGAAGAAGTTGGAGCTATTTTTCGGTTTAGCATGATTCTGTATGTGGGTAAAAAACAAATGACATTCTGTAAGGAATGTCATTTGTGATAATCAATAAATATGGTTGATTTATTTCGAGTTAGCGGTGCTGTTGATGGCAGCCAATAAAGAAACTCTTAATGTATTCGCTAATGGACTATTACTTCCTGTTGGAACTAGGTAGGCAAAATCAAAACCATACTTTTGGTCTAATTTGAATCCTACACCGAAAGTGAAGTACTTGCGATTTCCTTTTGAAGCAACTTCATTGAAGAATCCGGCTCTCAATGCGAAAGCGTTATTCATTAAATACTCTGCTCCGATGGAAGTAGAAATTTCTTGTAATTCTTCACCGAATCCGTCTGGTGCATCAAAAAGTGAAGTGAAAATTCCACCAATGGCAGTAACATCATTAGGATCTGTTCCTTTGGTGTACTTCTTGGTCAATGGATCATAAATTCCAGGAGTAGGAACCATTAATTTATTGAGATCAATCGTGAATGTTAAGCGATTACCTTCTGAAATTTCTTTGGTTGTGGCTACTCCGAAACGCAAGTTAGTAGGAATGAAGTTTTTTTCGTTTCCACCATAGGAAACTTTACCTGAAATATTCGATAATACTAAACCGTAAGTATATTTCCAATCTTTAGCTGAAGTGGAATTCCAATACAAAGCAACATCCGCTGCTACAGTTTGTGCTGGTTTCATGGCTACAGTGGAACTTTGAAAATTACCTAATAAATTGGAGTTGATGTATTTTAAGTTCACACCCAAGGAAAGAGTATTCGACAATTTTTTTGCATAGGTTCCAGTAATTGCATATTCTTTGGAATTGAAATTACCATTACTTTGTCCTGAGCCATTCGTTGCTTGGAACGTACCTTGATCAAAATAGTTAATGGAAAATCCAAAAGCTTGATCTTTGGTGGTTTTTTTATACCCTGAGATATTGTAAAGGGCCATGTCATTCACCAAATTTCTCAACCAAGGGGTATAAGAAATGGCGAAACCTAAATCTTTGTCCGTAGTTGCTAATTTGGCAGGATTCCAATAAATGGCATTTACATCCGATGAAATCGCAGCACCTGCGTCACCCATACCTGCAGATCTTGCATCAGGAGTAACATTCATGAACAACATGGTGGGTGTAGGAATTCTTCCTTCATTCTGTTGCCCAGATACCAATGTTTGTGAAAACGCAATGTTGCAAATTAAACCCGTCATCAAGGTTAGGACTGCTTTTGGGAAAAATGAATTATTTGTCATCATCGTTTATTTATAAAATTAGAGAGTCTTGTCTTACTAAAAAGCTAGTTTCAAAATTAAGTATTTTTGGCTAATAATTTTTACGTTAATTAAAATGTTTTAGAAAAAATTATCGAATGACACCAATTTTACCATTATACTGATTTTTAGAACGATTTAATTGGTTATTTATTACAAGATTGAAAAATAATAGACTGTCCGATATGCGGTCTTTAAGCTCTTTGAGTGATAGTTGCATCTGAATTATTCCTTTTTCACTCGAATTGCTTGTGCCAATCTGCTCTTCTATTTTTTGCCCCAAGGCATTGTACAAAATGATGGTGTAATCATAATCCGTCCATTTGTCTTCCGTATTTATTTCTATGTTGGCGATGTCAAGGCTTGGGTTTGGGAAAATGTTGATTTTACCTTTGGAATTGTTCCTGTCATCGACGATAAATTCCAATTTTTGATACGCCATATTTTCGTTTATGTCCCAGCATTTAATGGAAACAGTATATGTTCCGTTCGGTAAATTTTTAAATGGATAAATGATACTACCACGATCTGATCGGTCAAGTTCACTCGAATAATAATCCATCGATTCGATTTTTAAGGTATCATTGATCACGATTTCGGAAATTTCCCCATTAGGCCCCCAAAATGACAATCCTTGTTCATCTTGCAAGTTTATTTGAAGAATGGGATTTTTCGGACTTTGTTTATAGTCATTAACGTTCAACAATCCCATCTCAATTTTTGGAGGCACACGATCATCTCCTTTGGCTTTCTGAATGACATCCATTTGTTGACTGCCTAAGATTTTTTCTCCATTTTCTAAATTACCTGCAAAGCGGAGAAAGGCTTTTGGAGTGTTCAGATTAGGAAGGCTGATTTGTTCCAAAATAACTTTCCCTTGTTTTATACTTACTCTCGATTTATACAACAATTTACCCTCTGTTTCATACTCGAATACAGGTGTTTTGGTTCCAAGCGTCTTTTGTCTTTCAGGTAAACCGTAAATGGATATTTCTCCAAATCCATTTTTTGTTGTTGGAACTGTACCTGTAATTTTTTCTGCACTTTGCGGGTTTAAAACACGCTGCGTAAAGTTGAATGGAGTATGCTGCCAAGGCAAATCTAAACTCGGATCTCCCAAAAGGACGATGTTTCGATTGATTACACCAGCTTGACTCGCATTTTTGGTGTCTTTAAATAAGTCGCCTAGTTTATAATTTGGGTCATTGATGTGTTCACTTAAAATTTGATAAAATTTTCTCCCAAATAAGTAGTTGCTGCTTTGGAAGACAGGTCTAGATGTACTGATGAGCCCAATGGCACCTCCTTGATTCGAAAGTAAAGCAATTTCGGCCCCTGACATCTGATTGGGATTATCGAAACGGCCAAATTGGCAAGTGGCGGTTAATAGCAAGGGAAGGTGTTCGCTATTTTTCAAATTAACCAATTCATTGATTGCAATAATTTTTTCATCCGTCCATCCCGTTTCAGCTCCATGGCCAATGAAGTGAATGAAATTCGCATTTTTATTAAATAATTCGATGCTTTCTTTTTGTGCTGCTTTAGAAGTATAGAATCCTTTATTGAATTCTTGTGGATACTGATCGAGATAGACTTTTTTGCTTAAAAAATGGGCATTTTGATCTTGTAAAATAGTCTGAAAATCTTCCGCGTCTTGTACGTGTATGTTATTGTCGCCATCATCTGCAATCCATGAAAACGTAAAATTCCGAAAATTTTTGCTTTTGTTTGTTTCCGTGTAACTAATGAGTTTGTTGATGTAAACATTGGCTTCCTCAATGGTTCTTGCAGGAATTCGGCCAATTCCTAAAGAAAGCATTTCCTCGGCTGTGTCATTGCCTTCTTTTAATTCTCCCTCTTCCTCTCCTAAAATTCCGAAATAATCGTCCGTGCAATAACTTAAAAGTGGGTGGTGGGATTCTCGACTTTCATAGGTTGGAACCCAAGCTTTTTTTTCTAAATCGCTGCTAACGGAATTTTTACTTTTGTAATCAAAAGAGGCATCACCTAATATCAGGACATATTGCAAGCTTGAATTGGGTGAATTTTTTAATTGTTTGATGTAATCTCTAAGTGCTGTGATGTCTTGTTTTCCACCAGAAAATTCCTGGTATATCTGATTTGTGCTAACTGCTGTACAGTAGTTTTGGGCTTGTTTGTTTTTATGGTTGGCGTATTTTTGAGCAGCAGGAAAGAGCGTTTCGCTGGTGATAATTAATAAATTAGGTGCCTTTATATTCCGAATGGATTGGTTTTCAACTTGCCGAATGGAATTGGGGGTTTTAGCAATTGTTGGATCAAAAATAAAGATTCGGCTATTGTTTTTGCTTTTGATTTCTGGATTATTCATTGGATTTTCATATCTGATCCAATCTTTTCCTTGATTCCAATGCCAAATCTGATGTTTTGATTCTAGGTTGAGAATGTTTAAGCTGAATGTTGAATCTGTTTTATTTCCTAACCAATATCCTGGCGATGTATTTTTTGCGTTGAAAATTTTGGGGTAGATCAAACTGATGTAATCCAAATACCCAGTCCCATTGTTGGCACTGTATTTCAATGTCCAATCCCAATTTGAATTGATGACAGAGGGTCTTAGGGCAAAGCTGAATTCTTTCAAATTTGCTTTTAAATCATACCTTGAATTATTGATTGCTTCAATGTTTATTTTGGGGATATTGTTGGAGGGAATTTGGAAACTAAATTCACCTGGACTGATGGATCCGTTGGCCAATCTCCCATATAAAAGCGCATCAAATCCCGCTTTATAGTCGCTTAATGGATAGCTAAGTTTTTTCTCTGTATTGGCAGAAAAGTCATCTCCTAGCCATTCTCTTCCCGACTGGATTAAATTATTCAATTCGGGTTCATAGTGGAAATCACCATATCCAAAGTCCAGGTAGGGTGCTTTCCCTTGTATCAGCTTCTCCGATTTAATTCGGACCACTTGTGGGTCATCTATTCGTAAAAAAAAGTAGGTCGAGTCAGTGTAAGGGTTAAGTTGAGTTTCTACCCGGTTTTTTACGATATCCCAATTTTTTTGGTGTGCACCCTCTGCGTAGAATAATAAAAAGTCTTGTTTATCCCATTTGGAATCATCTTCTCCGATGAATTGCGAAGCGTAGCTTGGCAGATCAATGGGTCTAGGGAGCTTATTATGTTGAGGTAAATATCCGCTTCCTTGACTATATAAACCTACTTTTTTGGGATTGATGTTATTTGGATTTATTTGATGATCCATTAGCCAATTGTAATCGATTTTATAAAATCCTGGATCATGAATAGCTATTTTGTACCATTTACCTTCAGAAAGTTGGGATTTGGTTTGTGCAAATAGCAATTTAGAGCTAAGGGGAAATAAGCTGATGCAAAGGCTGATGAAGAATTTAATGTGCGCTGCTTTCAAGATCAATTAGGCTTACTTGTGCATTTTTGGATACCAAATAAAGTTTTCCGGAGCTTATTTCTTTGCAAATGTAACGAGTTCGTCGAAGTTTCCCTTTTCTAAATTGCAAGTTTTTTATTGAAAAAACTTGGTCTTCCTGTAAAGATTGAATGGGAACTAATTCGGACGATTCTGTGTCGAATGTTTTTAAAAGATTCACGAGAGGTCCATGCCCTGTACTGCTAGCGCTGGGATTTTTTAGGTAATCTTTTAAAACCATGATTAATGATTTAGGAAGCAATTCTTCTTCCAACAGTGGTTCAAAAAGTTCTTTGAAAGCTATTTTCCATTCTTGTCCATGTGGCAATACCTTGTTCTTGTGTTTTTCGAAGGTTAACAAATGCGCAACTTCATGTAGGTAAGTGATGAGGAAAGCATATGAATTCAGATTGTGGTTGACGGTGATTTGATGTCCTTTGCTTGGGCTATACCGGTAGTCGCCAAGTTTGGAATTTCTTGCACGACTGATGATGAAATCAAAAGGATGATCCTGCCAAAGTTGAAAGCAGTATTCGGCAACCGTTGGCGGAAAATGCTCAAAGAAGGAGGTGATTTTTTTGCTTTTCATCATTTTTAGGGCAAAAAAAAAGTCCTCCGCATGCGAAGGACCTTTTTTTGTTCGTTACTAATTACTTAGCAGCAGCAGTATCAGCAGCAGCAGTATCAGCAGCAGCAGTATCAACAGCAACAGCTGCAGTATCAACAGCTACAGAATCAGCAGCAGCTTCAGTTTTTTTCTCTCCACAAGAAGCCAAAGTAACCATTCCAGCAACGAATGCTAAAGCGAATAATTTTTTCATTTTTGTAATATTTTAAGGTTTGAGCTACAAAACTACAGCATAAATTTATACCAAACAATTATTTTGAATTTTTTTTTAAGTTTTTTTTAAGAATTGATATTTTTATACCCACAAAACCTATTTAGGATCTAATTTGGCCATTTATTTATAATGCTTTCCTAAGGAATATTTAAGAAAAGAGACGATTTGCGATAATTTACGTCTTAAATTAGTCAATTAAGTTCTTAAATC
>JBILRJ010000173.1:0-6494 GCA_044372695.1 Spirosomataceae bacterium | reverse complement strand
TTTTTAACCATGTCAATAATTTTATCATCGGAAATGTAGGATCAATCTCAAACCACTTCGTGGCAAAATTCACTCGATTGGGTAGTTTGTGATGGTTATTTTGAAACAATTCTCCCATCATTAATACGTCAACTACTAAGGAGTTTTTGGAATGATCATGGTTGTCATAATTTTGATAACCGTATTTATGACCAGACCAATTGACAATCGCACCATGAACAGGACCCATTAAAAAATGAACTGGTAATAAAAAGAAAAACGCCCAATGCATGTCGAAATACTTAAATGCTACGATGTATAAGGATGCGTATGCCACTCCCCAACCCAAACGGGAAATCCATGAATCTCCAATTTTTTCGATCGTTTTTGAAACCGGATAATCGTGCTCGAATCTTTCTTCAACTTTTTGATCACGGTTCAACACCGCATTGTAAATATTCTTTGTTTTCCACATCATGGTAAATACATTACTAGAAAACATTGGCGAATGTGGATCTTTCTTCGTGTCAGAAAATGCATGATGCATTCTGTGTAAAATAGCATAGGCTCTAGGACTTAGAAAAGATGAACCTTGAGATAAATACGTTAAGAAATAAAAGAATTTTTCCCAAAACTTGCTCATCAAAAACATTTTATGAGCAGAATAGCGGTGTAAAAAAAAGGTTTGGCTAAACAAAGATACGTACCAATGAATGATAAACGCGGGAAGAACTAATTGCATGTATTTGAATTAAAAATGATGACACAAATTTATAATATTATTAACCTATAATTACGGTATTTGTTACATTAATTTGTGATATTAATCATATTTATTGATTCAAAAATGCATATTGTAGAATATTGGCTCCCATTTGTAAGGCTTTTTCTCTTTTTTCCGCTGAATCATGGTATATTTCTTCGTCTTCCCAACCATTCCCAAGGTCACTTTCATAACTGTAAAAACAAATGAGACGACCTTGAAAAACCAATCCAAACCCTTGGGCAACTTGGTTATCATGCTCATGAATTTTGGGTAATCCTTTTGGGAATTCATATTTTTGGTGATAAATGGGATGATTATAAGGCAACTCAATAAACGTTAATTCGGGAAATACTTTTTTCATCTCCCTTCTAATAGAAATATCTAAGCCATAGTTATCGTCTATGTGAAGAAATCCGCCTGATAATAAATATTTCCTTAATTGTTTGACTTCAGTGCTACTGAATTCGACGTTTCCGTGTCCAGTCAGATGAATAAATGGATAATTGAATAATCTACTGCTGCTTAATTCGATTACTTCTGGATTTTCAGATAAATTAGTTTTTAAATTTTGGTTACAAAACTTGATTAAGTTTGGTAATGAGGTCTTATTGGCGTACCAATCTCCCCCACCCTGATATTTAACTTTAGCAATTTTAATTTGTCCCTTAACCTGGAAAAAGGTTAAGGATATCATTAAACAACAACAACAAAAGTTAATTATTCGATTCATGAAAAAGATGAACAGCCAACGTGGATGCTATTCCTGCTGTTTCTGTTCGTAAAATGGATTTTCCTAAGTGAAATGGTTGCCAATTATTTTTGATTAATTGTTGACTTTCTTCAGAAGAAAAGTCGCCCTCTGGGCCAATCATGATGTAATATGATTGATGCAATTCTAAGGATTTAATCAGGGATTCAACAGGATCTGGGGTAATATAGGCAAATAGTTTTTGGGTTTTATCATTATCCAAGTTAAGATGAATTAAATCTTTAATCGGCTGAATGGAATGAAATTGAGGTAAATGAAGGTTTTTAGATTGTTTTAAGGCTGAAATAGCTACTTTTTCTAAACGATTCAATTTTATTTCTTTTCTTTCAGAGAATCGAGAATGGAAAAAAAAGATGGAATGTATGCCAAACTCTGTGCATTTTTCAACCATCCATTCCATTCTTTCCATTTGTTTGGTTGGAGCTATCAACAAATGAATTTTAAAAGCGGAATTTTCTTCGCTTTCTGTTAAAGTTAAATCAGTGAATGTTGATTTTCGACTGTCAACATCCACTAATTTAGCTTGGTATTTTTTTCCTTTTCCATTCAATAAAAAAATGGGATCTCCTGTTTTCATACGCAATACTTTCGCTGCGTGAAACGATTCCTCTGGTGAAAGAATTGCTTCTTTTTCTGGATTGGGGTGATAAAATACGTAGATACTCATTTATTCATCGTCTTCGTCTTCTTCGTCTTCAGAGTTAAATGAATACAAGGAAGGGTCAAGGCTTAGTTTTCCTGAATTAAAATCATGGATGAAAGTATGAATGATATCTTCCTCCAAGGATGGTACCATCAATGCTGCTTCTAAACTAATGCCAAATTCGAAGTTTTCATCCAATTCGATGAATTCAGCTACTTTGATTTCTTCATTTTCCTCTAGTTCTTCAATGATTTCCAAGATAATCATTTCAACTTCTTCATCTAATTCAGGATCTGACTGATAATTATCATCTCTATTTTCCAATGGAACGTACTTTGGAAATTGTTCCATCACTTCTTTTTCAGCTGCCTCATACAACTGGCTTGAGTAATGGAGCTGCAATGTGCTAATAATTGCATCATAGATTACCTCTTGCTGCTTGAATTGCCCAACGAATTGAACATGCACCATTTCTTTCAAGTCCATCTCAGGAAAATCTTCATCTTCTACGTAAATGAAAGAACGATTTTCGGCAGCACATAAGTCTTTTAATTGTTGGATTTCTTCTGGAGAAAATCCTGGATTTAAATTTTGGCTCATTGGGGTTTATTTAATCAATAATAATTCTCTGTATTTCAACAATGGCCATTCGTCATCATCAATAATTAACTCTAGTTTATCCACAGAATAACGAATTTCTTCAAAATAATTCTTGACTTTTGTGCCATATAATTCTGCTCTCTCAGCTAAATCTTCCAAATTATTTGCTTCTTTTCTAGCTTCGGTCATTTCGCTTTGTAAGCGTACAATTCGAGAGGTATATTCAGAAATTTTCTTGATCATGTCCACTGTAGGAGCATAATATTGAGGATCAATTCCAATTTCTTTTTGTCCTTTTACATTTTCAACCAATTGTGTTTGATATTTCAACGAAGTCGAAACAACGTGATTGATGGCCATGTCTCCGATGACGCGTGACTCAATTTGGATTTTTTTGATGTAATTCTCTAGTTCAATTTCGTATCTAGCGTGCATTTCCTCTTTGGAATATATGCCATGTTTCGTAAATAACTCAATTGATTCAGGTCTTGTGTAAACAGCCAATGCCTCAGGAGTCGACTTTAAATTAGATAAACCGCGTTTTTTAGCTTCTTCAACCCATTCCTCAGAATAACCGTTTCCTTCAAATCTTATTTTCTTCGATTCTTTTACGTATTTTTTCAATACGTTCATGATGGCTAACTCCTTTTTCACTCCTTTCTCCAAAATAGCATCAACTTCTTTTCTAAAAAGAATCAATTGGTTGGCTACAATGGTATTTAGGATGGTCATAGGTGCAGCAGAATTTGCCGAAGAGCCAACAGCCCGGAACTCAAATTTATTACCAGTAAATGCAAAAGGTGATGTTCTATTTCTGTCCGTATTATCTAAAATCAATGAAGGAATTTTATTAATACCCAATTTCAAATATACATTGTCTCCTTTTTCCAACTGAAATTCTTCAATGTCTTGCATATTTTCAAGGTCATCCAACACTTGATTCATAGTGGAACCCAAAAATGCGGAAACAATTGCTGGAGGCGCTTCATTCGCACCCAAGCGATGCTCATTACCAGCGGAAGCAATTGAGGCCCTAAGTAAATCCGCATTGTCATGAACTGCTTTTACGACATTCACAAAAAAGGTCAGAAAACGTAAATTTTCTTTAGGTTTAGAAGATGGACCCAATAAATTAATGCCCGTATCTGTGGCCAAGGCCCAGTTGTTATGTTTTCCTGAACCATTGATTCCAGCAAATGGCTTTTCGTGGAATAAGACTTTTAATTTATGCTTAGAACCAACCTTGGACATTAAATCCATCAAAAGTGCATTATGATCACAAGCTAAATTGGCTTCTTCAAATGTTGGTGCTACTTCAAATTGTGCAGGAGCCACTTCGTTATGTCGTGTTCTAACTGGCATACCTAATTTTAATGCCTCGATTTCGAAATCTACCATAAAGGCATTTACTCGATTGGGGATAGAACCAAAATAATGATCTTCTAGTTGCTGCCCTTTTGCAGGCGCGTGTCCGAAAACCGTCCGGCCAGCCATCATCAAGTCAGGTCGGGCGTTGTGTAGCGCTTCGTCTACGATAAAATATTCTTGTTCAATCCCAACGGTAGGGATTACCTTGTTGACATCTCGATTGAAATAATCTTTTATAACAGCAGTAGCTGCCTTATCAATGAGTTCGATGGATTTAAGTAAAGGAGTCTTATAATCCAAGGCCTCACCTGTATAAGATACAAAAACCGATGGAATGCATAAGGTTGCAGTGCCTGCTGCGTTTTCCATAATGAATGCAGGAGAAGAAGGGTCCCAACCGGTGTATCCTCTTGCTTCAAATGTCGAACGAATTCCTCCGTTTGGAAAAGAGGATGCATCCGGTTCTTGTTGAACCAATGCCGATCCTTTGAACTTCTCTACAGCCTTTCCTGTGCTGAGGTCTAAATCAAAAAAAGAATCGTGTTTTTCGGCGGTAGTTCCTGTTAGGGGTTGGAACCAGTGTGTGTAATGGGTTGCACCTTTCGAAATAGCCCAGGATTTCATTGCTGCCGCAACTTCGTCTGCCGCGTCTCGATCTATTTTTGATCCAGTTTGTATAGCAGTATTGATTTTTAAATAAGCTTCTGGAGACAATAATGACCGCATAACTTCATCGCTAAATGTCATGCTTCCATAATAATCAGAAACTTTTTCATTGGGAATTTTTACTACCGCATTAGATCTATTTTGTGCAATATCCAATGCTTTGAAACGTGCTATAGCCATATTATTATTGTTAAAATTATACTTGTAAAAATAAGGAAATTGATTGTAATAAGAAATTCATTTTATGCTTATTTATAAAATTAAATAGATTTAGCAAAATGCTTAAATCGATTAATTCATTTTAGATGTTTGTTTTTGTTCATAATTTGTAAAAAAATTGTTGTTATTTAGAAAAAGTGGTTTAATTTTGCATTAAATGTCGTCAAAAAAGTATTTTTTCATTTAAATCAAGTTAAAAATCATGGCAAAATCTAAATTGGAGTATATTTGGCTAGATGGTTACAAGCCTACTCAGAGTTTACGTTCTAAAACTAAAATAGAAAACAATTTCAGTGGAAAATTAGAAGATTGTGATATGTGGAATTTCGATGGTTCTTCCACTGAACAAGCCCTGGGTGGATCATCCGATTGTCTTTTAAAGCCTGTATTCATTTGTCCAGATCCTGCACGTAAAAATGCCTATTTAGTGATGTGTGAAGTGTTGAATGCAGATGCCACTCCTCACATTTCCAATGGCCGTGCCACGATTCAAGACGATGATAATGATTTTTGGTTTGGTTTTGAGCAAGAATATTTTCTTTGGGATCCTGAAACTAACAAACCTTTAGGTTTTCCTGCAAATGGTTATCCAGCACCGCAAGGTCCTTACTATTGTTCAGTTGGTGCAAAAAATGCGTTTGGAAGAGATATTATTGAAGAGCACTTAGATATTTGTTTAGAAGCTGGATTGAACGTGGAAGGAATCAATGCGGAAGTTGCTGCAGGTCAGTGGGAATTTCAAATTTTCGCTAAAGGTGCCAAGGAAGCAGGTGATCAAATTTGGGTTGCAAGGTATTTATTAGAGCGTTTGGGAGAAAAATACGGTCTTGCAATTAACTGGCACTGCAAGCCATTGGGTGAGTTAGATTGGAATGGATCAGGTATGCATGCAAATTTCTCAAATACAGCATTGCGTACATGTGGCGATAAAGCTACATATGAGGCTATTTGTAGTGCTTTTGCTCCAGTTATTAAAGAACATATTGATGTTTATGGTGCTGATAATCATTTGAGATTAACCGGTAAACATGAAACTCAATCAATCGATCAATTCTCATATGGTGTTTCTGATCGTGGTGCTTCTATTCGTATACCTATTGTGACTGTTCAAAAAGGATGGAAAGGTTGGTTAGAAGATCGCCGTCCTAATTCTGCTGCAGATCCTTACAAGGTTGCTGCACGTATCATTACCACGGTTAAATCAGCTAAGTATTAATTTTGCATTTATATATTTTATGTAAAAATGGCGAGGAAACTCGCCATTTTTATTTTAAAAAATTCCCATGAATTACACGAAATAGTGATTTTGCGTTTTCATTTTTACATCATGGCATGATTTTTTGTTTTACCTTTGTAAGCTAATTTCAATGAATGAACAAAGTAGCTTTTTATACACTTGGGTGTAAACTCAATTTTGCAGAATCAAGTTCCATTGCTCGGTCTTTGGAGCCTTTGGGATTTAGTCGGGTCGATTTCCAAGAAAC
>JBILRJ010000172.1:0-6513 GCA_044372695.1 Spirosomataceae bacterium | reverse complement strand
TTTATGCACAAATATTCATCAATAAAATTTTAAAAGTTGATTTCACCACCACCAATTTAGTCATTGCGGCTTCACTAGTGGTTGGAACTCCCCTTTTTGTGGTTTTTGGTAGTTGGTCTGACCGAGTAGGAAGAAAGAAAGTAATGTTGGGTGGAATGGCTTTAGCGGCTGTTTTTTATTACCCTTTGTTTTCTTGGATGGCCATCATTGTGGATAAAGAAGGAACACTCATCAATGATGCCGTGCATTTAACCTTGTTGGGGCAATGTCAATTGGCCTTTATTTGCATGTTATTGGTGACATTTGCCGCCATGTCTTATGGCCCAATTGCCGCATTTTTAGTGGAATTATTTCCTACCAAAATTAGATATACCTCCCTATCGATTCCCTACCACTTTGCTAACGGAGTATTTGGCGGTTGCGCCCCTTTTGTAGCTACTTGGTTAGGAGCAGTTACACATTCCAATTTTGCTGGATTATTTTACCCGATTGCTTTGGCGGCTATGACGGTAATCGTGGGAATTATTTATCTTCCGGAGACGAAGGGGAGAGCGATTATGGACTAAGGGGAGAGAGAAGAGAGAAAACGGGGAGAGAGAAGACTGGAAGAGAGAAGAGAGAAGAGAGAAGACTGGAAGAGAGAAGAGAGGAGAGAGAAAACGGGGAGAGAGAAGAGAGAAGAGAGAAAACGGGGAGAGAGAAAACGGAAAGAGCGAAGAGAGGAAACGGGGAGAGAGAAGACTGGAAGAGAGAAAAGAGAAGAGAGAAGAGAGGAAACGGGGAGAGAGAAGACTGGAAGAGAGAAAAGAGAAGAGAGGAAACGGGGAGAGAGAAGAGAGGAAACGGGGAGAGAGGAGAATTGAAGAATATAAAAAAAATCACCCTACCAACCGGTGCCTGAGGTTCTCGAAGGCAGCGGGGAAGAAGAGAGAAAACGGAAAGAGAGAAAACTAGAAAAGAGAGAGTAGAGAAAACAATAAATAAAAAAGAATCTAGAAGAGATATTTGAAAAAAGATAAAGGAAAATTTAAAGAGATAATTTTCTCTCTTCTCTCTTCCCATTTTCTCTCTTCTAAAACTAAACCTATAATTTAATTATGAACGAGCATTTACAAAGACGCGACTTTATTAAATCAAGTTCCCTCTTAATCGGCGCGAGCCTCTTACCAAATACTTCTATGAAAAAAATGGCCCCAAAACCTGGTGAAATTGTCTTAGGACACAATAATTTCAAATACAAAGTAGTTCCCAATTGGGGAATTTTAGATGCTGGAAAAAATCCAGTGAACGACTGCCATGAAATGGTAGAGGATGCCAAAGGCCGTTTGTTTTTGGCAACTAATGAAATCAGAAACAATATTTTGATTTACGACAAATCAGGTAAATTGTTGGATTCTTGGGGACATTCGTATCCCGGAGCGCACGGTTTAACCATTTTGAATGAAGGAGCAGAGCAATTTTTATTGATTTGCGATAATGCCCGCCATCAAGTCATTAAAACCGATTTGAAAGGGAAAGAAATATTTAAAATTGAATACCCTAAAGAAACGGGTGTTTACATGTCTCCAAATCAATTTGTACCAACAGAAACCGCAGTAAATCCTAAAAACGGCGACATCTATGTGGCTGATGGATATGGCGCGAATTACGTCATTCAATACGATTCCAATGGCAGGTACATTCGCCATTTTGGTGGAAAAACAGCTGACTATGCGGATGATAAATTCAACTGCTGTCACGGTGTGTTGGTAGATACAAGAGATGCCAATAATTGGACGCTTTTGGTCACTGACCGAGTAAATAATAGCTTAAAGCGTTATACTTTAGACGGCAAATTCATTACTCGCTACCACTACCCAGGTTCATTTATTTGTCGACCTGTATTACATGGCGAAAATATCCTTGCTGCTTGCTTCCGTAGCACAGACGGCGGATGGGCTGGATCTGGTTACGTTCAAATTTTGGACAAAGACATGAAAGCTGTGTCTACTTTGGGAGGTTCAGAACCAATTTATAAAAATGGTGTTTTGCAGCGTCAACACAAAGACGATGAAAATAAGGTCTTTATTCATCCACATGACGTGTATGCCGACTCAGACCATAACATCTATGTTCCTCAATGGGCTAGTCAAAAGACTTATCCGATCAAATTGGAGAGAATATAGGAAGAGAGAAGAGAGAAAACGGGAAGAGAGAAGAGAAGAGAAGAGAGGAGAGGAAATGGGAAGATAGAACTTCTTCCCCCCTACCTTTGAATTTCTATCTGTTATAAAAATCGTATGAGTTCTGATTGGTATTTATTTTTTGGTCATTTTCACCCCGTGCTTGTCCACTTGCCCATTGGCATGTTGATGTTGGCGGGGTTGATGTATTTTTTCTCAAAAACAGAAGATGTACAGGCCAAACAAAAGACCTTTGCTCCCTTCTTTTTTTGGGCGGGAATTACCGCCATTTTTTCTTGTGCCATGGGTTATGCCTTGTCGCTTTCAGGAGAATACGATGAAGAAACCTTGTTTTTACATCAATACCTAGGCATTTCGGTGGCGGTTGTTTCCCTGGTTTTGGCCTATATGTCTTGGTCATGGTCCAAAGACGCTGTTATGAGAAAGCTCTTTGTGCCGACCTTGTCACTTTGCTTGCTCCTGCTCACCATTACAGGACATTTAGGGGGTAATTTAACGCATGGTTCCGATTATCTGACCCAATATTTGCCCTCGCCATATCGCGATTGGATGGGTTTACCTGAAAAAGAAATTTCTACAGGTGAAGCAGCTTCGGTAGTCAAAATTGCCAACATCAATGAAGCCTTGGTGTATCAAGATTTGGTACAACCCCTATTGAAACAAAAATGCTGGGCCTGCCACAACGCCGAAAAACAAAAAGGAAAATTGAGAATGGATGAGACCTCCTTTTTGATGAAAGGCGGAGAAAATGGCCAAATTATCATAGCGGGAGATCCCGAAAAGAGTGAAATGATCAAACGACTGCTATTACCAGAAGAAGATGAACATCATATGCCCCCCAAAGGAAAGCCAGGAATGAGCGAAGATGAAACAGCCTTGCTGCATTGGTGGATAAAAAGTGGCGCCGATTTTAAATCAAAAGTGAAAGCATTGTCGAGTGATGAAAAAGTAAAAAAGATTTTGGCGAAATACAGCTCAGGCGAAAGTTCAGAAGGGCCCTACCTTTCTCCTGTTTTCAAAGATGACATTTCCGAAGCAGACGCTGCCGATATTCAAACTTTGATGAATTTGAAATTATTGGTCTTGCCTATGGCCAAAGATCAAGCCTTTTTGGAAGTTAATGCCATCAACGCGCGGAAAATTACTGATAAAGATTTGCAAGAAATCAGCTCCATTCAAGAGCAGTTGGTTTCACTAAAACTTGCAAATACCCAGGTTACGGATGAATTCGTGATGGACTTGGCTGACTATCCCCGATTGATTAATTTGCAGTTGGGACACACCAAAATTACCGACAAAAGCTTGGAAGCATTGCAAAACTCGCCCCGCTTAGAAACCTTAAATATCTATGCCACCGCCGTGACAGACGCCGGAATTTTGAAGTTGGCCAAGATCAAGACCTTGCGTAATCTCTATGTTTGGCAAAGTAAAGTAAGTCCAGCTGGTATCGCCCAACTCAAAAAACTACGTCCCATGTTGCACATCGACAATGGCACGAAAGTGGTGTTTCCAATCAAACAAGATAGTTTGGTTCTCTGAATAAACGGCAATCGTTTTACTACATAAATTAGGAACAAAAACCATCAAGAGATTTTTGCTCAATACCTCAAGCCCCAATAAGGATTTCGAAATGCTTTGATGGATTCTTTGATGTAGTCAGAGATGATTTTATCATATTCTGCATCATTGATTTTCTTGCCTTTCAATTTCTTCAAATTGAGCTCTTTTGTCAACTTTTTCCATTCCACTTTTTGGGCAATGATGGTTACATCTCCATCATTGATGTCCAATTCAAGAATCAACCCCGGTAAACCAAAATATCGCTCTGGGCCAGCAGGGACAGGGATATCTTGGGCAAACCAAGCCACAATTTTTTGTTTTTTGATGGGATCCTCTGTTTCAGCTTTCATGCAAATAAAGCCTGCTACCTCTTTAATTTGATTCAAAATTTTCCACTTGGGACTGCGCAGTGTATCATCTACCACATAACTTTTCCCCAATATATCGATGTAATCGGTTGAACGTTCTGTCTCAAAATTTTTGGTTAAAAAAAGTGTCTCCTTTCTTCCTGACCAGCCTTCATCAGCATTGTCTTCTCCATAAGCATACAAGCTTTCCTTGGGTGTAAAGGCTAAAGTCATGTTTTGTTTCCAACCTTCATCCGTACTTCCCCAAGTTAATTTTAATCGATCTTTCTCTTCTGTACTTAAATAAGTCAATCGATTCATGATGTTCACCCAGAACGTCCTGCGCTCAAAATAAACGATTCCTTCCTGTTTAGACTCTTGACAAAAAGAGGGAAAAGCAAGTAATAATAAAAAGACGATTTTTTTCATAGTTTAATTTTTACGCATTGGAGAACTCAATCCACGCATATTATACGTGTAGCTCAACATGAGGTATTGCGACAATGTTTGGGTTTTTTCAAAACTGACTAGGTTTTGAAAGGCGTTTTGATTTACCCCCAAATTCTTTCTAAAGACGTCATAGAGTGTTAATCGTATTTCTGATTTTTGTGCTTTCCCCACATATTTAAATACGGAAAGGTTTAAAATAGGCATCTCTTGGTATAAGCCGCGCGTTTTATTTTCAAAAATTCGATAATCAAAATTATAAGAGAAAAAGGTGTTTTTACCAAAATTTACGTTTAACTCTGAGCCAAACTGGTCATTCCGAATGCTTTGCTCGGGCAAAGCCGATTGCTCATAAACCGAATTAGTAAGTCCAAAACGTGCATTCACATATAATGTGATGCGTTCATTTGGTGTGTAAGAAATGCGGGATGAGATGCTCCCAGAATTGGTTTGTGTGTTGGTAAAAACATCATTCAACATCAAAGGATTTTTGGCTGCGTTAAAATCGGCATTGACACTCATGGTACTCACCGTTTTCTTCAAAGGAAATCCAAACCCTAAATAGCCATTGTAACTAACTCCTCCCGAAATGTTCATGGGTTTGGACGTCACAATTCCATTTGAGTTGATGCTTTGATTGTACACCACTTGATTCACGTTGTAATTGTAGGACAAATTCGTGTACAAATGCATGAAATTAGCTGCATCAAATAAATTGAAACCTGTGGAAAGCGAATGGTTCACACTTGGCAGTAAATTGGGATTTCCGACACGTAAAAACAAGGGATTGCTGTTATCCACAATCGGCTGAAGGTCTCTCATATTAGGTTCCGTCGCGGATTTATCATAATTGAAAAACACATAGCGATTGTTTTTCAATTCCAAATCCATGCTGAATTTCGGAATCCAAGCAAAATACGCTAAGTCGATGTTAGCCAAATTAGGACTTAGGGCAGACCTTCTAAAATCTCCGACTAAATTAAAATGTTGGGCGGCTAGCCCAGCCGAAATATTGACTCCATCTTTGGAATAACGAATACTAGACCCCAAACGATTATAAGTCAAATGATTGTCATAAAACCTACTTAAGCTATCATTTCGATTATTCGCACCTGCGTTACTTCTATCGAATAAATCCCGATTAACCTGATTGCTTTGAAAACTTGTGTTGAAAAAAGACTCCCAAAAAAAGGTTTTTGATAAAGGTTCTACAAAGAATAAACTGGATTTGATTTGAGATTTATTGGAAAAATTGTTCGTCAATTGGTCAATGGCCAAAATGGAATCCCTCAAGGTAGTGGCATTGAATAGTTTGTTTAGTGACTTTTGCGTGGCATCACCATTGGAATTCAAATAATTATAACCCGCACTTGCCGAAAAGCTTCGCCCTTTTTTGGCAAATTTATGACGAAAAATTGCTGTATTTTGACTTGTTAATGATTGTTGAATCCCGCCATTTTGAAGACTTGAATTTCGAGGAAGTAAGGTATTTTGAAACAATAATTGTTGAAAAATTCGACTCGATTCATTGGCATTTCCAAACGTCAGCTTTGCGTTACCGATCAAAATCAGCGTATTGCTTGAATCTAGGTTGTTTTCGTAACGCAAACTCATCCGGTGATTGGCCGAAAACGTTTTTTGGCTGGTCGTGTCGGCTGAATTTTGCGTTTTTTCTTGAAAAAATCGTTGTGTGGTAGAAATTTTATCAATGATTCTTTCGGATTGATTGAAATAATAATTCGAGCTAAATTTCGATTTTTTGGTATCGAAATTGTAATTGGCTCCACCTGAATAATTCTTAGAAAATCCATCTCTTCTACCACCAATAGGGATACCCAATTGGTCATCTCCATCATCAAAACTGATGTATCTTGAGCCGGATGAAAAACCAAAATCGGCCTCATCTCCCCAAGTAAATGACTGGCTACCCCTGAAATCTTGGTAGTCGTCGAAAGACATTCCTGATTGGTTGGTAT
>JBILRJ010000014.1:0-23553 GCA_044372695.1 Spirosomataceae bacterium | reverse complement strand
TCTGAATCAAAAGCTTTAATGGCAATATCTGGTGCTGGTTGATCTTTTTGAAATATGGCGGAAAAGGTAGAATAGGGAATAATGACTTTTTCATCAGGACTACCCCCAAAGTTTAAGACATCACTTCCCTTCTTTTCAATAACCCCAATGACCGAAAATTTGATACCGTTGATCTTAATCACCTCTCCGACTGCACTTCCTCCTTCGGTAACTAGATTTTCAGCTACTTTGGCACCGATAATCACGGAATTTATGGCATTTTCTGATTCAATTGGAAGAAAATAACGACCCTCTGCAATGGTTATACTAGAGATTTGATTGTAATCATAACTTGCCCCAGTTACATTCGCATCCATGCTATTACTACCCCTACTCATTGTGACAGTTCTTCCATTGTCCATGATGACAATTGCTTGCGCAGTTTTCATGTTTTCTTTCAAAAACTTGAATTCGGAAAATTTCATTTCAGGTCTATTTAGGTATTTCCACCAAGGATAATTGCTAGCCATAATCCATGGCCACTTACCTACATAAAGAACGCCAGAACCTGCCATCGAATCAATTTCAGAACGGATTTTACCATTTAAAGAATCAACCGCAGTAAAAACAGCAACAATGGCAAAAATACCTACACTTACCCCTAACAAGGAGAGCGTGGTCCGTAAAATATTGGAGCGTAATGCTTGATAAGCAAAAATCAGACTTTCTAGTACTTGACGTAAAAACTTCATAAATATTAATATTTTTCAAAAGTACTTAATCATTTCAACAAGAATACATTTTATTTTACAAATATGAACCATAAATCCTTGAATGGTGATATGGTGGTAAGATTGGATTTTCGTAACTTGCAGCTCTCAATAAGTACGCAAGCCATTGAATAATTCTGACATAAAAAATTTATCTCTGCATTTTGAAGGAAAATTGTATTTCGATGATACTCAATCCTCCAATTTAATTAAAAAAATATACGCTACTGATGCGTCAGTATATCAAGTAGAACCTAAAGGAGTTGCAATTCCAAAGTCAATTAAGGACATCAAAAGACTGATTCATTTTGCTCACAAAATGAAAACAGGTCTTATTACAAGAGCAGCAGGAACTTCTTTGGCAGGACAAGTAGTGGGTGATGGCATTGTGGTTGAAATTTCGTCTGATCTTTCAAAAATAATTTCATTGAATAAAAAAGAAAAATATGCATGGATTGAACCTGGAATCATACGTGATGATTTAAATAAGCAAATCAACCACGCTAATTTATTCTTTGGACCCGAAACCTCCACTTCAAATAGGGCACTTTTAGGTGGAATGCTTGGAAATAATTCATGTGGATTACATTCCATTGTTTGGGGAAATGTAAGAGATCATTTGTTAGAAACCAGGGCGTATTTATCCGATGGAAGTGAAATTCATACCCATCCTCTTTCCAATGAGGAATTTTATAAAAAAACTACGTTAAATAGTTTAGAAGGAAAGATTTACAAAGAACTTCACCGATTATTGAATAACGAAGCCATCAAAGAATTAGTGGAGAAAAAGTTCCCCAAAAAAAGCATTAAAAGGAGAAATACAGGATATGCCATTGATGCCTTATTGGAAATGCAACCTTTTAATCCGAATGGTAAGCCATTCAACTTATCAGCACTCATCACGGGATCGGAAGGAACCTTAGCCATTGTTCATTCCATGAAAGTAAATTTATTAGACCTACCTGAAAATGAAGTTGCTTTGGTTTGTGTACACTGCACAAGCTTAAATGAAGCTCTTTTGGCTAATTTAATTGCTCTTGAGTGTAATCCCACTGCCTCTGAATTAGTGGACGATTTCATCTTGTCTTTTACAGAAGGACATCCGCAATTCAAAGATGATCGAAGTTTTATCGTAGGAAAACCTGCAGCGATGTTAATGGTAGAATTTCGTTCCAATGGTATTAATGAACTCTATCAAAAAATTGAAGGATTCGTTCAAAAATTAAAAGAAAAAAGCATTTCATATGCTTATCCTACTTTGTTTCAAGATGATATTCATAAAGGTTGGAATATTCGAAAAGCAGGATTAGGGTTAATTAGAAATTTAATTGGTGACGAACAACCCGTTAATTTAATCGAAGATTGTGCTGTTGATCCTCAGGACTTACCTAATTATGTAACTGAAATTGAATCTTTATTACAAAAACATCAAGTTAAAGCTGCTTTTTACGCTCATGCAGGTGCAGGAGAATTACACATTGAACCATTTATTAATTTAAAATCAGAAAGTGGGGTTCAATTATTTCGAACCATATTAGCTGAAACCGTAGAAATACTAAAAAAATATCAAGGTTCATTAAGTGGTGAACACGGAGATGGTAGATTGAGAGGCGAATTCATACCCGCTTTAATGGGCAAAGAAGTTTATCAAATTTTCAAAGAAATCAAACATCTTTTTGATCCCCATCATATTTTAAATCCAGGAAAAATTGTGGATACTCCACCGATGGATCAAGAATTGCGGTTTAAAATATCGAGCGAAAACAAAGTAACTCCTAAATTATTTTACCATTATGGTGCGATAAAAACACCTTTAGCATTAGCCGAAAAATGCTCTGGATCAGGAGATTGCAAAAAAAGTCATTTGAGTGGCGGGACAATGTGTCCAAGTTTTATGGCTAATCTAGACGAAAAAGATAGCACAAGAGCAAGAGCAAATGTTTTCAGACAAGTAATGACTCAGTCAAATACAGATTATAGTAATTCTGAGTTAAATGAGGTGCTAGAACTTTGTTTATCATGTAAAGCATGTCAAACAGAATGTCCTTCGGGTGTTGACATGTCAAAAATAAAAGCTGAGGTACTCCAACAGAAATACTTAGAAACTGGGGTTCCATTCCGAACACAAATGATTGGTCAGTTTTATTTGACGCAAAAAATAGCTAGTAAAGTTGCTCCTCTCTACAACTTTTTTGCTTCCTTTCCTCCTACCAGTGTGCTCATGAAAACAATCATGGGTTTTGCTTGGAAAAGGAGTTTACCAAAAGTGCATTTTACGAGTTTAATTCAATGGTTTCAAACCTACACAAAAAAAATAGACCAAGATAAATTTCCGAATGGAAGCGTATTTCTATTGGCCGATGAGTTTTCTAATTATAACGATGTAACAATTGGACAAAAAACCATACTATTGTTGAATGAACTAGGTTATGGAGTAAAAATTCCACAAAATGTCATTAGTGGTAGAAGCTTTATTTCTAAAGGGATGTTAAAAGAAGCCCAAAAAATCGCTAATGACAATGTCTTGTTTTTGAAGGATTTAATACACGAGGGGGCACCACTTATTGGGATTGAACCTAGTGCCATATTAACGTTTAGAGACGAAATCCCCAATTTAGTTAATCCTGAGTTAAGAGAAGAAGCAGATCGCATTAAACCTTTTTGTTTATTATTGGATGAATTTATTGCACAAGAAATAAAAAGAAAGGCCATTTTAAAATCACAGTTTACTTTAGAAAGTAAAAAGATAATGCTGCATGGACACTGTCATCAAAAAGCAATTGCAGGCTTAACTTGTACCCGAATAGCCTTGACTTTGCCATCCAATTACGAAGTTGAATTAATTCCTTCAGGTTGTTGTGGGATGGCTGGTTCCTTTGGTTATGAAAAGAAAAACTACAATTTTTCTATGCAAATAGCTAATTTGGTACTCTTTCCTAAAATTTTAGCTTCAAAAGGAAGTAAAACAGTGGCATGCAACGGTACTTCTTGTAGACATCAAATTAGCGATGGTATTGAACACGACTCTTTTCATACAGCTGAAATTTTATACGATGCATTACTTCAAAAGAATATAACATATGATTCAATATAACATTTCCATTTTTGTGGAGAATTCCATTCAAGACAAGGCTGAATTGGCTATTAAACAAATAATTTTACCCGATTTTGAAAAACAGATTTTCATTCAACACGTTTATTTGTTTGAAATTGAATCACATCAAGAAAAAGATTCAAAAGGATACAGCCTACAATTTTGGTTACCAAAATTTGATGAGTCACAAATTGTGTACATCGAATCAATTGTTTCTGAATTTTTTAATCAAGAATTCACCAATCAATATGTCTATTTCCCGAGTCAATTAAAGAAAATTTAAATCCAATGAATCGGTTCCATATTATTTTTGACTAGATATTCATTTGTTTCTAAAAAATGATTGTTTCCAAACCAACCGCCTCTATTTGCAGATAAAGGAGAAGGATGTGAGGCTTCCAAAACTAAATGCTTATTTCGATCTATTTTAGAACCTATTTTTTGAGCATAATTTCCCCAAAGTAAAAAAACCAAATGCGTTTTTTCTTCGTTCAGTAAATCGATAACTCTTTGAGTAAACAATTGCCAACCTAATTTACTATGAGAGGCCGCTTGATCAGCTTTCACGGTTAGAATAGAATTCATTAACAAAACTCCTTGGTTGGCCCATGGACTTAGATCCCCAGATGTCATTTTAAACAAAGGATTATATTGATTCATTAACTCCTTAAAAATATTTTTTAAAGAAGGAGGAAACATAACGGAATTGGGAACAGAGAAACAAAGTCCGTGAGCCTGACCAAATCCGTGATAAGGGTCTTGCCCTATGATTACTACTTTAGTTTTAGAAAAAGAACAAAGATTGAATGCTTGAAAAACCTCCCTCATAGGAGGATAAACGGTATATACTTCATACTCATGTTCAATGATTTGGCCTAAATTCTGAAAATAATCTAGACTCATTTCACTATTGAGCAAAGTTTTCCAATCATTTATTAATAAATCAGGTAAATTTGTTTTCATATATACCTAGTTTAAATCTTTAAGATGTCCGAATCAGTTAGCAATGGTTTTTCCATAGAAGTTAAAACATCTCAAATTACAGAATTTGAGATACAAAAGCCTTATAATTTCTATTTCTCCTACCAAATTACCATCAAAAACCTGAGTGACCAACCTGCGCAACTTATCAGTAGATTTTGGAAAATCATGGATGGTGGTAATATAGAGCACGTCAATGGTCTTGGAGTTGTGGGACTACAACCTGTAATTGAACCCGGAATGTCATTCTCTTATGATTCAGGTTGCCCATTGATCCACCCTGTTGGTCAAATGAGTGGATATTATCAATTTCTAAATTTAACTTCAAAGTCATCATTTAAAGTGAATATTCCTCCATTTGAATTAATACCTATGTTTGTCCTAAATTAATGAGAAGATTTATTAAAAAGATCATTTTTAATTGGCAAGCTCAAACCGCTCATGGCTTGCACTCCCCTTTTGTATTTCAACTTTATTGTCAAGTTTTAAATCCTCATTTGCAAAAAGGTTTTCAGCGCGAAGTTATTTTCGAAGAATTGAAAAATTATTTCCAACTTCCTATCATTTATTTTTCCCAAAAAACCAATGAGTATCAAAAACATTTGATCATTATTGATAGGCAAAATTATCAATTGTTTGAAATGAAATTAGACCAAAATCCAGACCAGTTTTTAGATAGCATTATGCTAATTTGCCAACCTCACACAGAAATAAATGCTTTTTGGAAAAAATTAATACAACATCCCAAAGTTAATTTTAGCATAGATATATTTGAATTGGGAATCATAACCACAAAATATATTGCACCTAATCAGTCATTTAAACTTAAAAAATTAAGCTAATATTGGTTTAATTACCTTTCCCGCTACATCAGTTAGTCTGAAGTTTCGTCCTTGATAAGGATAAGTTAATTTTTCATGATCCAAACCCAAAATATGTAAAATAGTTGCTTGCAAATCATGAATATGAGCACGCCCTTCTACCCCTGAATAACCAATTTCATCAGTGGCACCGTAGGTAAATCCTTTTTTAACTCCAGCACCTGCCATCCAAATCGTAAATGCATCTGGGTGATGATCTCTTCCCATAAATGGGGCCGGTTTATTATCTCTATTTTCTTGCATGGGAGTTCTACCAAACTCGCCGCTCCAAACCACCAAGGTCTCCTCCAACAATCCTCTTTGTTTCAAGTCAAATAACAAAGCACTCATTCCTTGGTCCGTTTGCTTACATTTATCACGAAGCCCGATTTCCAAAGCTTCGGAAGCATTTGAACCATGTGTATCCCATCCCCAATCGTATAATTGTATGAATCGAACGCCATTTTCAGCTAATTTCCTCGCTAATAAACAATTGTTTGCAAAAGACGATTGACCAATGGTCGTACCGTATAACTGATGAATGTAGGCGGGTTCATCTGCTATGTCCATCACTTCAGGCACCTCAGCCTGCATACGGAAAGCCATTTCGTATTGCGAAATCCGAGTTAAAATTTCAGGATCTTGATACTCATCAAATTCTCTTTGATTGATCTCATTAATGGCATCAATCGTATTTTTTCGAACATCACGAGAAACATCTTCAGGATTATCAATAAATAGCACCGGTTCTCCCGTTGAGCGACAATGAACCCCTTGATGAATAGAAGGCAAGAAACCGCTTCCCCAAATACTTTTACCTGCTTCTGGATATTTATTTCCAGATGTCAAAACAATAAAACCGGGCAAATTAGCATTTTCTGATCCCAAACCATAGACAGCCCAAGAACCCATACCCGGTCTGCCTAAACGGGCACTTCCTGTTTGCATAAACAATTGAGCTGGTGCATGATTAAATTGATCGGTATACATCGCTTTTAAAAAGCATACCTCATCGACAACATTTTGAAAGTGTGGTAAATAATCAGAAACCCATGCACCTGATTCTCCATATTGACTGAATTTCCCTTGGGGACCTAACATCTTTGGAACACCACGAATGAAAGCAAAAGTTTTACCTTTCAACAATTCCTCTGGGCAGTCTTTACCATGCCATTTGACTAATTCTGGTTTATAATCAAAAAGTTCTAATTGAGAAGGAGATCCAGCTTTATGAATGTAAATAACTCTTTTCGCTTTGGGTAAAATTTCCGAAATTTTAGTAAGAATATCCTCATTCTGCTGCTTGCTAGAATTATCACAAGAGCCAAGCATAGAGCCAAGAGCCATCATACCCATTCCCGTAGAACATTGCTTCAAAAAATGTCGTCTCGTCAAATACTCAAAAGCTCTTTTTTCTAATTCCTTTTCCATAAACTACATTTTTGTCACAAATTCATCCAAATTTAACATAGCACTAGCTACCAATTCCAAAGATTTCAAATCTGAAGAATGCTTCCATTTTTGATCTTTTTTGAAATGTTCATTACCCTTGTCAAATAACTTTACGAGGGTAGTCAGATCATTTTTTTTAATCGGATGCCAAAACATTTTGAAATATAAACTCTCTATTTTTTGTTCCAAATTTTTATTGGACATCTGATGCATTTGACGGGCTAAATGATTAGAAATTTCAACAAAAACTGGATCATTTAATAACACTAAGGCCTGCAATGGTGTATTTGTTCGAATCCTTCTAACCATACAAACTTCCCTACTTGGAGAGTCAAAAGTAAATTGACTTGGATAAGGTCCTGTTCTTCTATTAAAAATATAAATTGCTCTACGATATTGTTCACCCGTAGAATCTTGCTTCCATTTTAAACTACTATTTACAGCTTGCCAAACACCTTCCGGTTGATAAGGCATAATGGGTTTTCCATACATTTTACGATTTAATAAACCCGAAACGGCCAATGCTTGATCCCGAACTTGCTCAGAAGAAAGTCGAAAACGTGGACCTCTAGCTAAAAACTTATTTTGAGGATCTAATTCCAATAATTTTTGAGATGCTTTTGAAGATTGTTGATAAGTACCTGAGCAAACAATTTCTTTGATCAACTCCTTTGGTTTCATATCATATTTAAAAATAAACTGATGCGCTAAATAATTTAAAAGTTCAGGGTGTGAAGGCTTGGCACCTTGAGAACCAAAATCTTCTAGGGTTTCAACAATTCCCAAACCAAAAATTTGTTCCCAAAAACGATTAACTACATTACGTGCAAACAATGGATTATTAGCATCTGTTATCCATTTAGACAACCCTAAACGATCTTTTGGCCAAGATGCATTGAATTTATGCATAAAATTGGGCACATCGGGAGCAACCTCATTTCCCAACATAAGCCAATTGCCCCTGGTAAATACATGGGTTTTTCGACTGTAATCCGTCGGCATCGCTAAAAAAATTGGAAAATTATCGGTTTTAACGGTCAATAATTCAAGAAATTGAGCGTAAACCTCTTTGGAAATGTTCAGAGAAGGCATAAAGGCAAACCAGGAAATCCGGAAAACATCATCTGATTGTCCTAATAATTTATGATTAATGGCTTCTAAATAAAGATCTTTACGGCCATATGACTTAGGCCAACGAATGGTTAGAAATTTCGATTTTGATGTTGTATCGAGCTTCGTTTGAAAAATCAATTTTCCTTTTACACCACCTTCTCGTATACGAATTATTCCACCCGGTACTTTAGCCGTGTATTGAATCAACATTTGATCTAGTGAATCTGTTTTAATGTTGGGTAATCTGCATGTACCTGTGTTTCTTAGACCAATTTGAACTCCCCCTAACAAAGCTCCATTGACGAAATTGTCTGCATAATGAGCGTGAAAGCGAGGTTCTAAAAACTTAACAAACCGATTAAGATAGTTTTTTTCATTAGCATTCAAGCTAGAGATGGCTTTTTCAAAACTCAATAACTTACTTAAATCGTCAGATTTAAATTTACGTAAATTTGGGGCTTCATCACCTGTGTCTTCATCTCTTGTATTGTTCAAAAAAGCCATGAATTTGTAATATTCATCATGCTTTATCGGATCGTAGGGATGACTATGGCACTGAACACAAGAAAAAGTAGTCCCATGCATTGCATCCCAAGTAGTATTCACTCGATCAATGACTGCCGAAACCCTAAATTCCTCATCGACCGTACCCGTTTCATCATTATTCATGGTATTTCGATGAAAACCAGTAGCGATGTAATCATCCTCACTTGGATTTTTCACTAAATCACCAGCTAATTGTTTTTGTACGAAATCTTTGAAGGAAAGATTTTGATTAAACGATTTAATCACCCAATCACGGTAAGGCCAAATGGTTCGGCCGTTATCTTTTTGATAACCTCTGCTATCCGAATATCTCGCTAAATCCAACCAAACAGAGGCCCACTTTTCTCCAAAAGCATTGGATGAAATTAATTGATCCACAAATCGCTCATAATCTTTTTGATTTTTCACTTTTTCAAAATCCTCAATCATTTCAGCCGTTGGAGGCAAACCCAAAAGGTCTAGGGAAAGTCGACGAACTAAAATAGACTTTTCAGCCTTCGAACTTATTGACAAACCTTCTTTGTTTATACGATCAATAACAAATTCATCAATATTATTTTTTACAGGACTATCTTTCCAAAATTTCAATCGTTCAAATAAACTTTCACTTGATGGAATAACAGGAAGTGTTATTGGCAAATATGCCCAATGTGTTTCCCATTTTGCACCTTCTTTGACCCACTTTGTTAAAATGTCAATTTCTTCTTTACTAAGTGCTTCTTTTTCAAGCGGCATTCTTTCATCCAAATCTTTGGAATGCAAGCGCGTAATAAACTCAGATTTTTCGGGATGAAAAGGAATGATCGAAGGTTTACCTGAAGCTGTCACTTGAAAAGCCTCTTCTTGAAAAAGTAAACTAAATTTCCCTTGTTTTTTAACCCCTCCATGGCAGGATATACAATGCTTATTAAGAATGGGTTTAACGTCTAAATTGTAACTAACCGATGGGTTTTCAGATTTGATTACAGAAAAATAAAGTCCTATAAAAATTGGAATGAACAACACCAAAAACCAATAAATATTCCCTTTTCTCATCTTAAATAAAACACTAATTTAAAAAGAATTTTTAAGTAAATATATACTGAAAAATCATAAAAAAAGGCGACAAAATTTGTCGCCTTTTTTTTAACATTGGGATGATTACACGGGTTTTGCAACCTCAACCATCACGCGCTTACCCTTAATTTGAGCACCAGCCATCTTTTCTAAAACAACATTAGCATATTCTTTGGGAACATCCACGTATGTATGCTTATTTTCAATTTGAATCTGCCCAAGAACATTTCCAGGAATTCCCGACTCTCCTGCAAAAGCACCCACAATATTTGAGGGAGAAATCTTCTCATTAAATCCAATATTGACAAACATTCTCACCATATTTTCGTCTGAACGGTAAGGCTTACCCTCTCTATCCATTCTTGGTCCACGAGGCCCTCTATCACGATCACCACCGCGATCACGCTCTCTGCTGCCACCACGATCACCGAAACGACCGCCTGAAGATTCTCTTTCGAAGCGACCTCCGCCTCTACGTGCATTACGATCATCACGATCGCCACGATATCCTCCACCTCCGCGCTCTTCTCTGCTACCAAACTTCCTTGATTGGCGTTCTAATTCTCCGTCTAAATTTTCATCGGCAAATTCATTTTTTTGAACGCCCATGTTCATTTTAACAAGTGCTGAAACAACTTCTTCCGTAGAATGACCAGCGTGCTGTAAAGATTGCAAAACATCGTCAAACATTTCCAAATCACCAGCTTGTATCGTAGAAGAAATACGTTCGATAAACATACCTTTTTTTACACCGACAACATCAGAAAAAGAAGGGATTACCCCTTTATCAATCTTCACTTTGGTATAATTCATGATTTCGCGAAGACGATTTCTTTCTGAACCAACCACCATAGTAAAAGCTTTACCGAATTTACCAGCTCTACCAGTACGACCAATGCGGTGTACATAATATTCCTCGTCCAATGGAATGTCGTAATTAATTACTGCATCCACATTATCCACATCTAAACCCCTTGCAGCAACGTCTGTAGCAACTAAAATACTCACAGCTCCAGATCTGAAACGATTCATTACTTGAGTTCTTTGTGTTTGCCTCAAATCACCGTGCAAACCTTCAGCTGAATAACCACGTAGAACTAATTCTTCTACTACCTCATCCACACGTTTTTTCTGATTACAGAAAATTAGCATCAATTTAAGACCGTAAAAATCAATGAGACGAGTGGTTACTTCCATTTTTGCTCTCCCTTTTACATCAAAGTAAAGCTGCTCAATGTTCACATTGGTGATTTCATTTTTAACAACTTTTACCAATTTAGGATTTTGCAAAAAACGAGATGTTAAAGCTAAAATAGGCTTTGACATTGTCGCAGAAAACAAAACAGTCTGACGCTCATTAGGCAATTCTTCCAAAATACTTTCAATATCTTCTCTGAATCCCATATCAAGCATTTCATCTGCTTCATCAAGAACGACCATAGAAGCTTGGTTCAACTTCAATGCACGACGTTCTATTAAATCGATCACACGCCCTGGTGTACCTACCACTATGTTGGCACCAGCTTTTAATGATTTAATTTGTCGCTCAATGGAATCACCACCATAAACAGTAGTAACCCAAACACCTTTCGTGAATTTTGAAAGTTTTTTCATTTCTTCAGTTACCTGAAGAGCCAATTCTCTTGTTGGACATAGAATTATGGCTTGCACATATTTCTCAAATGGAACAATGTGCTCAATCATCGGAATTCCAAACGCAGCAGTTTTACCTGTACCCGTTTGAGCTTGACCAATGACATCTCTACCTTCCATAAGGAAAGGAATAGCTTCTGACTGAATGGGTGAAGCGAACTCAAAACCCATTTCTTTAACAGCTTCTTGTATCCCTTCCGACAATGGAAGAGCATCAAAGCGAATTTGTTGACTCATTTTGTTTAATTTAATTATGATGCCCGAACACATCCATAATTAACTCTTGCCGAAAGCCCCCTAAAAAATTAAGGGAAGGAAAATTTACATTATCTGTAAAAAGAGTTGTGAGGATGTATTTGTACTTATTAAACACAAAGTTAGCTTAATAAAAAATACAAAACAAATTAATTGCATTATTTCAATAATTACTGCTTAAGCAACTCCAAAACAACTTGTTCGTTAGCAGCTTTTGAAGCATCCAAATCGAATGGATTTTTACCCGTTTTTACCTCTATCCTCTTAGGGGATAAACCTTCACCTACTAAACGATTTTTAAGCAAAAAACCTCTTTTATTGTCTGATGTTTCACCATTGTCTGAAAATGTATATAAACGAATATTTACTTTCTTGTAACGATTTAAACCTTCTACCAATCGTTTAAAAAAATCAGGATTTTTAGAAATTAGTTGCTCTGAATTATTTTCAAAAGAAATTTCAAAACAAGTTGCATGAAAACTATCAGAAATAGTAGAATCACTTAAATATTGATGAATCTGATAAATTACGGAGGATTTAGGAACGCTAAATGCTTTCCCCTTTGGCCAAGTAATTGTCACAGACGAGTCAGTTGATAGTTGCACAGAATCTAAGACCGATTTGGTTAAACTATCACTTAATTTATTCAATGAATCCATCGGAATAACTTCTAAAGTTTTCTCAGGAACAATTTCTTCTTCTGATTTTTGTTGTACATACCAATAAATGCCACCTGCAGTTAAAGAAAGCAAAAGAAAACCAATAAGAAATACTTTGTATCGATCCCAAAAACCAACATTATCGGACATTGAAACCAAATTCAGTTCACTTTCTTCCGATAAATTCATTAAAGGAGTTTCCTTATAAATATCTACCAAAATCAATATTTCAGATATTGACTTCTGAACTCGTACAGGAACAGTTGAATCAAAAAGATTATTTTTGAACGCCCCAAAATATTCTACAAATGATTTCCAATCTTTTAATAAATCCGCTCCATCATTTGACAAAAACTCACCATACAGTGTGTACATGATCGATAATCCCTTTAAAATCAAAGAGCTACGGACAGCCAAATCATTGGACATTGAATTCGCTAGTGCACTTCTTTTATCTGGAATTAAAACCCCAATTAATGAATCACCATAATGATTGATATTATCTAAAGAATAGTTTTTATCTACTCCCAAAACAAATAATTCAAAGTCTTTAGAAGGAAATGAATCTTTTTGGATAAAGTTTTGTAAAGCCGAAAAGCGAATTCGGTTACGAGACAATTTTAAGATACTGGCCAGTACAATTGAATTCCATATTGGGTAAAGCTTCGAAACCACCTCCCTATTTTCACCGAGTAATTCGCACAACCTTGTAATAATTAATTCTTTTTTATCTTCTTTTAATAACTCAAAGTGATCATTCATATGTTTACCAATAATCGCCAAAATTACTGCCTTTAATCTGAAAAACACCATAAATTAAACCTAATTTTATTTTTTTTTAGACAACAAAATTTGATTGTGTACATTTGCAAAATGAAAAAAGTATTATTCATAGACAGAGATGGTACCCTAATTGTGGAACCTATCAGCGATCAACAAGTTGATAGCTTTGAGAAACTTGAATTTCTCCCAAACGTAATTAGTAATCTAAGAAAAATTTATCAAGAAACAGATTATGAGTTAGTCATGGTCACTAACCAAGATGGATTAGGCACAGCATCTTTTCCGGAAGAAACTTTTTGGCCTGCACATAATAAAATGTTGCAAATATTCGAATCAGAGGGAATTCACTTCACATCTATTCACATTGACAAAAGTTTCCCTGCAGATCAATTACCCACACGTAAACCGGGAATTGGCATGTTGATGAACTACTTTGATGATTCCTATGATTTATCAAAGTCTATTGTGATTGGAGACCGCATAACCGATGTACAATTAGCAAAGAACTTAGGTTCGATTGCTATTTTACTAAATGAAACAAATGTTCCAGAAAATCTTGAAGAAACGATTGGCTTAACTTGCACCCACTGGGATGAAATTTACAAATATTTACGACTTCCTGAAAGAAAGGTTCAACACATTAGAAATACCAACGAAACGAAAATTCAAATTGAATTAAATTTGGATGGGAAAGGACTTGCTAATAATCACACCGGAATTGCCTTTTTTGATCACATGCTGGATCAAATAGCCAAACATGGTAACCTAGATTTAGCAATTAAAGTTGATGGTGACCTTCACATTGATGAACATCATACCATAGAAGACACAGGCATAGCATTAGGCGAAGCTTTTCTGACTGCATTAGGAAACAAAAAAGGAATACAGCGATATGGTTTTCTTTTACCAATGGATGATTGTTTAGCTCAAGTTGCCATCGATTTTTCAGGCAGAAATTGGTTAGTATGGGATGCTACATTTAAACGAGAAAAAATAGGTGAAATGCCAACAGAAATGTTTTCGCATTTTTTTAAATCGTTCTCGGACACATCTAAGTCAAATTTGAACATCAAAGCCGAGGGAGAAAATGAACACCATAAAATTGAGGCCATTTTCAAAGCCTTTGCAAAAGCAATACGCATGGCAGTGACCAGAGACCAAAAAAATTTAGATTCTTTGCCTAGTACCAAAGGATTACTTTAATAAATTGTTTAATTTTGGAAAACTTTAAATTTTAATACAATGGGATATTCAGGAGCAGCTTTTTTCATTATTTTATTCGCAATTGCATATGTTGTGGGTTCAAAGCTTCAAAAAATTTACAAGGAAAGAGGGAAATAAAACCCTCTTTCTTAATTCATAATGCCCTCATCTGTAAAGCTGTAATATCGATTAGCAGTTATGATCAAATGATCCAAAATTTGGATATCTAAAAGTTTTCCTATTTCTAAAATTTTATTTGTGAGTTGTTTATCTGCTTGACTTGGTTGAATTTGACCAGATGGATGGTTGTGTGCTAATATCAAGGATGAAGAGATATTCTCAATCGCAGATTTAAATAATAGCTTCAAGTCAACCGCCGTTCCGGCTACACCACCTTTACTCAAACTTTCTAGTTTAATGATTTTAGCTGCTCGGTTCATATGAATGATCCAAAATTCTTCATGAACCAAATCTCCTAAACGAGGTTGAAGAATTTTAAATGCATCTTTAGAACTTTTGATAGATTCTATTTCTATACTTGTTGAATAATCAACCTTCCTTCTAGCCAGTTCTAATGCTGCCACCAACAAAGAAGATTTGGCTTTACCAATGCCTTTGAACTTCATAAAGTCGAATTGATTAAAACGAGCGAGCATGTTTAAATTCCCATCAATTGATAACAACATTTCATTGGCTAATTCAATCGCTGACTTGTTTGGTATTCCAGAACCGATGAGAATTGCCAATAATTCTTCTGTTGAAAGAGACTCCCTCCCTTTTTGTTGCAATCTTTCACGTGGACGATCTTCTACTCGAATGGCAGAAATTTTTCTATTAGAGGTTTGGTAATTCATAAAACTATTTTCCACAAACATAAGTAATCTAAAACACAAAACCCCGCTATTCGCAGGGTTTTATCAAGTACTTTATATTCGTGTATTAAGCTGCAAGTTTATTAGCTAACTTCGCTAATTTAGATTTTTGATTCGCTGCTTTGTTCTTGTGAATGATATTCTTTTTAGCAAGCTTGTCCAATGCAGAAGAAACTTGTTTGAATAAATCTGACACTAAAGCTTTATCCGTAGTTAATCTTAATTTCTTGATCAAGGTACGAGTAGATTTGTGTTGGTAACGGTTACGCAAACGCTTTGTCTCATTTGCCCTAATACGTTTGATTGCTGATTTATGATTTGCCATTATGTTAAATAATTACTCTTTCTTTAAAATTGAATTGCAAAAATAACTAATATGATCAATAATAACAACAACTTCTTGAAAATATTCCTTATAATTTTAGGTGCTATCCTATTATCGCACCATTTATTCAGCCGTAATTTGACTAAAAACAATAAACAACCATGGGGCTTTTATGCACACAAAAAAATCAATTCCTTGGCAATATTTACCCTTAAAAGCCCATTGAACCTATTTTTCCGAAGACACTTAAAAGAAATTGAAGATTTTGCTGTCTTACCTGACCAAAGAAGGTACATCATGGATGAAGAGGCATCTCGACATTACATCGATCTAGATCGATACAGCATTGATTCCATAAAAAATAGTAATTGGACAGAGATTTCTCAAAAAATACATACCGACACAGTAAAAAAACACGGAATTGTTGTGTGGCATATTCCTTTAGTCTACAAAAAACTGGTGTATTCATTTATAAAAAAAGATACGGTTCAAATCATCAAACTTGCTGCAGAACTTGGACATTACGTCGCTGATGCACATGTCCCTTTGCATACAAGTTCCAACTATGATGGACAGAAAACCAATCAAAATGGATTACATAGTTTTTGGGAATCAAGGATACCCGAAATTTATCAAACTGAATTGGAAGATTGGTGTGGTCCAGCAGAGTACATTCCAAATGTTCAGCAAAATGTATGGAATTGGGTACTTTCTAGTCACCAATATGTAGATATTTTATTGTTAGAAGAAAAAAAATTAAGTGAAAAATTCAAACCTTCTGAAAAATATAGCTTTGAACAAAAAGGTAATACCTTGGTGAAAAATTATAGTCTAAAATACGCAAAAGCCTATCATAAGGCCTTAAATTCACAAGTAGAAAATAGATTTAGGCTTTCCATCAAACACATTGGCGACTTGTGGTACAGTGCTTGGATAGAAGCCGGGCAACCAAATCTAGAATAAAAGTTGCAATTTTGTAAAATGAAAATAGAAAAAGAAATTCAGTTAAAGCACGGAAAGGATGCTCCAATCAAAAGATTTCACCCTTGGGTTTTTTCGGGTGCCATTCAAAAACAAGACGATAATTTAGTCGATGGCGATTGGGTCAATGTCATCAATATAAAAAACGAATACTTGGGTTGTGGTCATTTTCACAAGGGTAGCATTGCTGTTAAATTACTTTCCTTTCAACCTATTCTTGATTTACAGCAGTTTTGGGAAGATAAATTTCAAAAAGCCTTGGATTTAAGAAAATCATTAGCCCTAAATGACACGAATGCGTATAGACTCATTCATGGCGAAGGAGATTTTTGTCCAGGACTTATTATAGACATTTACGATGATGTCATTGTTTTTCAAGCCCACACCATTGGAATGCATCAATCTCGAAATGAAATTAGCACGGCATTACAAAAAGTTTTTGGAAGTTCCATTCGTGCGATTTATGATAAAAGTAAAGAAACACTACCCAGCGATTACGCCCAAAATTGCACAAATCAATATATTTATGGAGATTCCCAAGTGCCACATGAAGTGAAAGAAAACGGCATAAAATTTTCTGTCAATTGGGTTACAGGTCAAAAAACAGGTTTTTTTATTGACCAAAGAGAAAATAGACATAGTCTCGCACAATTTGCAAAGGGAAAAAATGTGCTAAATACATTTTGTTATTCTGGCGGATTTTCCATTTACGCCTTACTTGCAGGAGCTAATAAGGTCATTAGTTTGGATGCATCGGCCAAAGCAATTGATTTAGTAAACGAAAACATAAAAATCAACCAATTAGATTCGGCCAATCATTTGGCCTTGGTCGGAGAAACATTGCCCTACTTAAAAAACACCGAAGAGGAATTTGATATAATTATATTGGACCCACCCGCTTTTGCTAAATCTGTGGGAACCAAACATAAGGCATTACAAGGCTATCAAAAAATCAATGAATTAGCCATGAAAAAAATAAAAAAGAATGGACTAATTTATACATTCTCATGTTCTCAGGTAATCACAAGAGATTTATTTTATAATATGTTAGTTGCAGCAGGTATTTCAGTAGGAAGAGAGATTCAGGTCATTCATCAAATGACTCAATCTCCCGACCACCCTATTAATTTATTCCATCCAGAAAGTAATTACCTGAAAGGATTTGTATTAAAAATTAGTTAATTAACAAATCTAAAAACTCTGTTCCAGCGGATTTTACCTGAAAATAAGCCTTTATTAGGATCCAATGACATCCAAACAAAGACCGCTTTTCCGACGATATGATCTGCTGGGACAAATCCCCAAAAGCGAGAATCTGCTGAATTATGTCGATTATCTCCCATCATGAAATAATAATCTTGTTGAAAAGTATAAGTAGTTAATTGTTTTCCATCTTGGAATATTTTCTTCCCTTCGATGGTAATCCCCTTATTTCCCTCATATTTCTGAATAGCCTCACCATAAATAGTGGCATTGACAGCATTTAGATTGACTGTCCAACCTTTTTTAGGAATGGTGATTGGCCCCCAAAAATCACGGTTAAACTTGAACAATGTAGTATCATGAGGAAAAATATCCATAAATGTCACGCCTTTGGGATCCTTGAATGAATTATAATCAAATGATTTCGGAAAAGGTAATTGGTTTATTTCATCAATCACTGCCTTACTTGTATTGATTTTATAACCCACTAATTTATTACTTGAATCTGCTAATGGCAACCAATCTGCCGATTCAAAACTCGCATCGGGAGAATTTCTAATTCCATATTTATCAAAAAAGGCTTCATCTAATTCCTCAGTGCTTTTCATGTAAACAGGATGTTGCATTCTTAATGGATTATCAATTATCTTATTATTGATAAGTACTTGTTGATCTCGTATTTCCAATAAATCTCCGGGCGTCCCAATACAACGTTTTACATAAAAAGTTCGTAAGTCGATGGGTGCATCACCATCCTCCTCATAATTTGGAACATTGAATACCACTGCGTCGCCACGTTCAACTTTAGAAAAGCCTGGCAAACGATAAGTGGGTAAATCCAACCAACGTAAATAAGAAGGCAAATTAGTAAACCAAATTTTCTGATGGGTCAAAGGTATCTGCAAAGGGGTCTTTGGAGTTCTAACGCCATAATGTAGTTTACTTACAAATAAAAAATCTCCCACCATCAATGAACTCTCCATAGAAGGAGTAGGAATTGTATATGCCTCAAACAAAAAGAAGCGTATGAGGGTGGCTGCAACCACAGCAAACATAACCGAATCTAACCATTCCCTAAAAGCTGATTTCTGTTTGATTTTTTTTGGGTCTTGTTTCATTTATTTGGAAAATTTATTTAAATAATTATCAATTAATTCTTGAGATGGCTTGTAAACATATGGATGTGGAAATCCATTTTCAATAAAGGTCTTATCCTTCATATTTGTGTATCGAAAATGACAAGACCAACGAATTTGGTTATTTTTAATCTCACCCGATTCATGAACCAATAAAGTTGAAAAGAGGACAATATCACCAATTTTTAAACTCGGCTGTACGGATTCATACAAATTACGATCAAACTCCACTTCAGCAAATCCGTTATCAAAATTATTTTTTAATGGCCCTAGTAAATGAGAACCCGGATAAAAAATCACAGAACCAATTTCAGGATCAACATCAATTAACGGTAGCCAAACAACTAAAGAATCAGAAGACGATAACATCGAACCCCAGTCTTGATGTAAAGGCGTCTTGTAAAAATGTTCTGATTTAGCTAAAGTGGGATGATTGAAAAATAAAACAGGCCTTGTACACATGGTGGGCAATTCAAGCCCAATTTCTTTCATTAAGTTAACCAAATCTGGATGAAAACCGAGTTGATATAATTCAACAAGCCCCTGCTGAATCATCTTCCCACAAGAAATAAATACCTCAAGATGATCATTAAACAAGGTTTGCATGTTGTTCAAAAATTCACCTTTTATTTGAAAATGATCAAATTGTAATTGAAAAATAGCCTTAGCAGACTCATGCAAATTTTGTATGGTTGATGGATCAAAAAAACCTGGAATGATGACCAATCCATTTTGATGTAAATCAGACTTAATTTGTTCTATATCGTATTTCATGGCATCAAAGTTTCAATAAATCTTCCATCCCTAAAACTCCTTTTTTATCTTTAACCCATTCTGCCGCAATCACAGCACCTAGAGCAAAACCTTCGCGGCTAAACGCTTCGTGGGTCATCTCAATTTGATCAACATGAGAGATATATTTAATCGTATGAGTACCTGGAATGATGGATTCTCTTTGAGACCAAATGGCTATTTCATCGGCATTGGGGATTTGATTATTTACCCATGCATTTTTTTCAGGATATTCACCGATAATCCCTTCTGCTAAAGTAATAGCCGTCCCGCTAGGGGAATCCTTTTTCTCTAAATGATGAATTTCGTTGGTATATATCTCATATTCTTTGTGTGGATTCATTAATCTAGCTAAAAACTTATTTAACTGAAAAAACAAATTAACGCCAATCGAATAGTTTGAAGCATAAAAAAAGGTTGATTGATGTTTAGATGTCAACTCCTCAATTTCTGTTTTCTTATCTAACCAACCTGTTGTACCACTCACAATTGGTATTTGTTTTTGAATGCAACTTAGAATATTTTGGTAGGCGGATGCTGGATTTGAAAATTCAATAGCTACATCCACATTTTTCAATGACATCTGCTCTAAATCAGAATTGTTATGAATGTCTATTTTGGCTACTATTTGATGTCCTCGTGACAAAGCAATTTTCTCGATCTCCTTACCCATTTTCCCGTAGCCAATTAATACAATTCTCATATTTTATTTTTTAAAATTAAATGAAAAAGTCAATCCTGAAACTAAACTATTATTTATTGGGTTAAAATCCAAAGCCGGTTTGATCTTTAAACTAATATCGTCTGAAACATCAAATGTTTTTAAATGGGCACTGACATTTGCATCCACCACATTGAACGCCCAAGCTATCACAAAACCAATGTACGTATAATCACGATTTCGCCTAAATCCATCGTTGATTCGTTTCAACTGATTTACATCCAAGTCTCTAATTACCCCATCCTCATAAGGCACTGCGACAGTACTAGGTGGAATGTATTTGGGATCGTCAGGACGGGGCGAAACGATGTAATAATATTCTCTGTATTTTTTATATCGGGTATGATTAAAATTTGCAATTAGACCTAAGGTCACAAAAGCACCCACCACCAAAGGAAGTTTCCAATATTGACGATTATAGAGCTGCCCCCAACCTGGAATCATCAAAGAATGCAAAGTGGCTGTCCTTGGTATAATTTTGTAAGGTAGCTTATTTTTGGAAATACCCTCGGATTTAGAAATCATGCTTAAACTATCCGAATAGCTTTTTTTCGAAATCGTATCAGCTGAAATCTCTACTCCTTCTGCCTTAATTTCAAAAATTAAATTTAAGAGTAAAAGAATAACAGAAAAAAATAGAATTAAACGATATCTATTAAAAAACATATTTACGAATTTGATAAGACCTTCATTAGGTTCAGCAATTCATCTTTAGATTTGAAATTCAACTTAATTTCACCTTTACCTTGAGCGTTTACTTTAAGACTAACGGGTGAATTAAAAAATTGAGAAAATGCAGATTGAATACTTTTAAGCTCAGTGGGATTAACCAAAGGTTCATCAACCAATGGCTTTTCTAATTTGTCTAAATTAGCGGATTGACGGACAGCGTCTTCCAACTTTCTTACAGACCATTCCTCTGAAATGGCTTTCAAAAATAACAAATTTTGAATCTCTAAATTTTCCATCGAAATTAAACTTCGAGCATGCCCCATGGATAATTTATTGTCACGAATGGCAACTTGAATGGCAGGTGGAAGTTTCAATAATCGCATATAATTGGTAACTGTAGACCTACTTTTCCCAACTCTGCTGCCCAACTCTTCTTGTTTTAAATCACATTCATCCATCAAGCGTTTATAGGATAAAGCAATCTCTATAGAATTTAAATTTTCTCTTTGGATATTTTCAATCAGGGCCATTTCGATCATTTGCTGATCGTCTGCGGTACGAACGTAGGCTGGTATTTTAACTAAACCTGCTATTTTAGATGCTTGTAACCTACGTTCACCTGAAATTAATTGAAACTTCCTCGGTGCAATTTTCCTGACCGTGATAGGCTGGATGATACCCTGTATGCGAATCGATTCAGCAAGATCATTTAGAGCCTCTTTTTCAAAATATTCTCTCGGTTGAAAAGGATTAGTCTCAATCAAATCCAATGGAATTTCTTCCATCAAATTAACGCTATCCAAACTTCCCGCAAAGTCAGCCGCATGCTTATTGGATTGAACACTATCGGAATCTTCGAGTAGTGCACCTAAGCCTCTGCCTAAACCAATGCGTTTTTTCAAATTTGACTCTTGTTTAATTGACATAATATCTAATATTTCAACCTAAACAGTTTGTAACAAACCATTTTTAGTGATAATTTCTTTCGCTAAATTTAAGTAACTGATAGATCCTTTACTATCTGCATCGTGAAGAATTGCCGGGATACCGAAGCTTGGTGATTCAGACAAACGAATATTTCGAGGGATAATGGTATCAAATACCATGTTTTTAAAATGCAAATTCACTTCGTTAACAACTTGATTAGAAAGCCTCAAACGCAAATCATACATGGTAAGCAAAATCCCTTCAATAACCAGTGTTGGATTTAGTCTAGTCTGAATAATTTTAATGGTATTTAATAATTTCCCCAAACCTTCCAAAGCGTAATACTCACACTGAACAGGAATAATCACAGAATCAGCGGCAGTTAAACTATTGATGGTTATCAAACCCAAAGAAGGGGAACAATCCATAATAATAAAATCGTATTTATTTTTAATGTTAGCTAATGCATCACGCATTTTACCTTCTCTGTTGGACAAATTAATCATTTCTATCTCAGCACCCACCAAATCGATGTGAGATGGAATGATATCCAGAAATGGAACTTCCGTCGGAATAATGCTTTCTTCCACAGTGGCTAAGCCAACCATGCATTCGTAAATGCTTTGATCAACGTCTTTGGGATTTAAACCCAATCCCGAAGTTGAGTTTGCTTGTGGATCAGCATCAATCAAAAGCGTCTTAAATTCAAGTGCAGCTAAACTTGCAGCTAAATTAATGGCCGTTGTAGTTTTCCCCACACCTCCTTTTTGATTTGCAATTGCAATAATTTTGCCCATAGAATTAAACTATTATTGAAACGGTGTTATTAATTGACAAACATACAAAATATGTTTCATATCTAAACCCATAATCACCTTCACAAATTAGATTTTTTAACACATTTTTTTACCTGAAAAATGGGAAATAATCGCCTACAAATTACTATATTGTCGATTATTTCAACAAACCTTTATGCAAAACACTAACTCAAATACTCATCCCAAGGGACTATACGTGCTTTTCACAACCGAAATGTGGGAAAGATTCAATTTCTACGGAATGCGTGCTCTACTCTCTTTATTTTTGGTAAATGCACTCGCATTCAAACAAAATGAAGCTTCTATTTTATATGGAGGTTTTTTAGGTCTAAGCTACTTAACACCTATGTTCGGAGGCTACATTTCAGACAGATTTTTAGGTAATCGAAATTGCATCATTTTAGGAGGTTTAATAATGGCTTTAGGTCAATTATTTTTATTCTCCTCGGCAAGTACATTTCAATCAAATTTAGATCTTGGAAATTTATTTATGTGGATAGGCCTTCTTTTTTTGATTATTGGCAATGGTTTTTTTAAACCCAATATATCATCAATGGTTGGACAACTTTATTCGAAAGGCGACAATCGTTTAGATTCTGCATTTACCATTTTTTACATGGGAATAAATACTGGAGCGCTCTTGGGAATGTTGATATGTCCGTTTTTAGGAGATGTCAAATTACCCAGTGGAGAACGTGTAGT
>JBILRJ010000171.1:0-6592 GCA_044372695.1 Spirosomataceae bacterium | reverse complement strand
GTTCTTATTCAACATGAATTTGGGCTTTTTGAAGCACAAAAATTAGCATTTTTGATGCTTTTGGAGCAAATTCAGCAACCGATCGCTTTGGTTCTTCACACCGTATTGCCCTATCCAGATTCTTTTTTCAAACAACAACTAAAATCTTATGCAGATCAGGTGGATCAATTGATTGTCATGACTGAACTGTCAGCACACCTTCTGCAAACGGATTATGAGATAAAACCACATAAAATTCAGGTAATACCCCATGGAACGCACTTGTTATCACATGCCAATCGGGAGGAATTAAAATTTAATTTTGAACTTCAAGGTAAGACCATTCTTTCTACTTTTGGATTCATTGGTGCCAATAAAAGCATCGAAACAACTCTTCAGGCATTGCCTGAGATGGTCAAGCGTATCCCCAATCTGCTGTTTTTAATTATTGGAAAAACACATCCGAATGTAATTGCTTCTGACGGGGAAAAATATCGGAATTACTTGGAGGATTTGGTGGAAAGTAAAGGAATGGGCAATCACGTAAAATGGATCAATTGCTTTTTGCCGACTTTGGAACTCTTGGATTATTTATCCTTGACCGATATCTATTTATTTACCTCCAATGACCCCAATCAGGCTGTCAGCGGAACGTTCTCCTATGCCATTAGCAGTGGTTGTCCCGTTGTGTCAACCCGTATTCCTCATGCTGTGGAAGTCCTTAAAGAGGATATGGGTATTTTGATTGATTTTAACAACCATGAACAATTAGCAAATGCCGTCATCGAATTGCTAGAGAATACCGAAAAAAGGAATCAAATGCGGATTAATTCCTTGCAACATATGGCCGTTTCAGCCTGGGAAAACTCCGCCATTCGACACATGAATTTGTTTAAAAAAATGATTCAAAACGAGTTTGCATTAAATTTTCGTTGGCCAGCCATTGACTTAAAGCATTTAGAGCGACTCACGACTTCCTTTGGAATCATTCAATTTGCGCAAATAAATGAGCCTGATTTGTCTTCTGGATACACCATTGATGACAATGCGAGAGCGCTGATGGTGGTTTGTGATCAATACCAGCTTTCGGGAAGTGTGCATGATCTTTATTTGATGGAAGTTTATTTAAAGTTCATTCATTTTTGCCAACAAGAAGATGGTTTGTTTTTGAATTATGTTTCTTTTGAAGAGGAATTCACCTCTCAAAATGCCGATGTTAATTTAGATGATAGCATTGGCCGTACCATATGGTCATTGGGTTACCTAATTTCATTGCGTTCCATTTTACCCGAATGGATGATTTTAAAGGCCGAAATGATTTTTGAAAAAGCTTTAAGCGCTGTTTATGATATTCATTCCCCACGTGCCATGGCCTTTATCATCAAAGGTATTTTTTATTCAAATCGGACTGAATACCATCATTTATTGGATATCATGGCCATGCGATTAGCGGCCATGTATTTGCATGAATCCAAAGAAAATTGGTTGTGGTTTGAAAGTTATTTTAGTTATGCCAATGCCGTCCTTCCCGAAGCGATGTTAATGGCAAGTCAGGTAACTGGCAATCAAAAACACCGCAAAATAGCTGAGGAATCTTTTGGGTTTTTGATGAAGCACACCTTCGATTCCAATGGATTGCATGTGATCTCCAACGAATATTGGTTAGGAAATTCCGGCAGTAAATACGAAATCCTCACCAAAGCATTTAGTTCCTTAGGGGGAGAACAGGCCATTGATGTTTGCTATTCGATTTTAGCTTTACATCAATTTTATCAACTAAATCGCTCGGTTGATTTTCTTGGAAAAATGCAATTATCTTTTGATTGGTTTTTAGGAAAAAATCACTTAAATCAAATCATGTATAACCCAAGTACGGGAGGCTGTTATGACGGATTAGAACTACAACATGTTAACCTCAATCAAGGTGCTGAATCGACAATCAGTTATTTGATTGCCAGGCATACCATGCAAAAGGTTCAGTCGAATTTAGGGGTTCATGAGCAAAAAAAAACCACACAACTTGATGTAAGTTGGGCATAAAAATAAGCCAGATAAATTAGTTATTATTCAACTAATTATCTGGCTTAAATCAGGTTCCCCAACCACTATGACGCATTCTTTGCGCTTACTTAATTTTAAGACTTGCTAAAGTTGATTTTTTGGTTTCATCGTATTGATCCGTGATGGAATCAATCAAATCCTCAAACTTTTCCTTTAAATCATCGCTGTACTCTTCTCCTTTGTGGATGATTCTACGTCGTGTAGAACTTCCTTTAGCGGGAGCAAATAATACTCCGCCCAATGCCCCAATGGCAATGCCGGCAAAAATGCCCAATGTTACTTTAATTGCGTTCATAAAATTGTGTTTAATTGTTTAGCAAAATTGAAATTTATCTAGGCTAATTGATTACACAATCCGTGAAATATTTTGCAAATAATTTGGTTATAAGCTGATGAAAATCATATTTAAACATGTCTTAGCGACAGTTTTAAGCATTGTTTGTGATGTAAATTGCCATTATACTTACAACTTGTAAGAATGCTCTAAATATCAAATCAATTGAAACTCTTCTTTAAACACATGGTTTGCATTCGATGCAAAATGATCGTGAAAGCCGAGTTGGCCAACATGAATTTGCATTATTTTTCAGTTGAACTTGGCGAGGCGATTATTGAAGAAACGCTTAGTCCTCAACAATGGGACGAATTGGATAAAGCCCTTCGTAAATCGGGAATTGAATTACTCGAAAGTAAAAAAAGTATATTAATCGAAAAGATCAAGAACATCATCATTGAACAGGTTCATTATGTGGAAGAGCCTCTTTCAACCAATCTGTCTACTTTGTTGGCAGATACACTATTGCATGACTACACCTATCTAGCCAATTTATTTTCAGCTACTCAGGGCATAACGATTGAACGATTTTATTTGACACACCGTGTTGAACGCATCAAAGAATTGTTATTATATGATGAGTTGAACATTACTGAAATTGCTCAAATAATGCATTACAGCAGTGTGGCGCACATGTCTAACCAGTTTAAAAAATTGACTGGACTCACACCTAGCTTTTTTAAAAAATTGAAAAATCCCCATCGAACTTCTTTAGAGGATATTTAGTCCATTTAAATTTTTTATTTTCCTTGAGCATATATCTGCTCATTCAACGCTTTAAATCCCTTATTTTGAAACAATCTGAAATTGTACCCGCCCAAGCATTGATCATTGTTGAGATCATTGAATACATACCCAATTCCATTGTCAGTCGTACCATATTGAAAAAATCCACAGGAAACGTTAGTTTAATGTCCTTGGACACGGGAGCAGCATTGACGGAGAATATTTCACCTTTTGACACTTTTGTTCAAATCATTGATGGCAAGGCTGAAATTACCATCGATGGCTTAAAGCATTCCTTAATAACAGGTCAAGGTATCATTATTCCTGCTCACAAATCACAAATTGTTCATGCAAATGAGCGCTTTAAAATGATTTCTACTGTGATCAAAAGCGGTTATGATAATTAGTTTACTTAATCATTAAGCATTAGATCACCTAGTATCCCACCTAAAACGTGTTGGTTTTGACCGTCATTTTTTAGGTGGCTTTTTTTATATTTTTTTGTGGCTCTTGATTTTTCTGATTTCGATTTATTCTCTTCCTTTTTTTGTGATCCCATCCTTATATTACGTGTGAATGTTGCAATACATATCGCTATTTCTGTAAGTCTTTTTTCTTAGAAATGTTCAATTTTGAAGCGTATGGTTTTGGTGAATCGGAAGCTTTTGCGCCATTTGGAAATACTTTACCCGAGGAGCGCTTTTACAACCGTTGTGTGATCATTGATATTTTTCCAACTAACGAATAAAACATCATGAAAATTCAAATAAAAAACATGCACAGCAGTCGCTGCATCGCCATTGTTCAACAAGAAATGGAATCAATGCATTTAGCTAGTCGATGTGACGAATTAGGCATCATCAACGTAGTAGGTACTTTGTCAAAAAATCAATGGTACACTTTGCATGAACGACTTGATCAAGTGGGTTTAGAGCTGATGATGGATAAAAAAACCAAGATCGCTATTCAAATTAAATCCATCATCAATGATTTGTTATCGTCAAATGAAGACGATTATTCGGAGGTACATATTTCAACCTATTTGCAAGATAAACTGAAAATGGATTATCCAACTTTGGCAAAAGCCTTTTCAGCTCGCAATAGTGTGACATTGAAGCAATTTATCATCCGAGAGCGAGTGATGAAAGTCAAGGAATTGATTTTAAAGCATCATGATAATCTATCTGCTATTTCAAGTAAATTAAATTATAGCAGCACGGCGCACTTATGCCATGAGTTTAAAAAAATTACAGGATTTACTCCGAAATTTTTCAAAAAATTTCTCTAGTTCATCGAATGTTGTGGGGTGCTATGACTGTCTTGTGGAAAATTTACCACTTTGAGAGCAAGCACTTCATGATACTTTCAGGTCTAGAGTATGTTCCATACCTGTTTATTTAAGGTGAGAATTATGCAAAAGGGTACTTGGAATATGTAAAATTACTGAGTGCTGATTGTTCAACTTTGTGTGTGAAAAAGCTTTCACCTGTGTGCCGCCACATTGCGGAATTTTAATATTATTATCATGAAAAAAATACTGATTTTATCGACTTTGATTTCCTTTTTAGGAGTACATTCTGGTTTTTCACAAAGGTCTGTTTCTCGATATTGGGAAGGTTTTAAAATTGGCTTGAAAGCTGGGGCTAATTTTTCCAATGTATACGACACCCAAGGAGACCAATTCGCCGCAGATGGGAAATCAGGTTTTGCTGGCGGGGTCTTTTTGGAGGTTCCATTGAGTGATTACTTAGGTATTCGGACAGAAATACTTTACTCCCAAAAAGGCTTCAAGGCTACTGGCCAATATTTGTCAGTTCCTTACACATTCACAAGGTCATCTGATTACATTGATGTTCCTGTTTTGATAACGCTGAAACCTGTTCCTATGTTCAGCATCAATGTCTGACCTCAATTTTCCTTTTTGACCAAACAAACAGATGTCTTCAGCAGTACCATTTTAACGTCTGAGCAGCAACAAACCTTTTCTAATGACAACTACCGGAAAAATTTGATGAGTTTGACTGCTGGTGTGGCGCTCGATTTCGGAAAAGTAGTCTTGGATGTTCGTGCTAAATACGACTTACAGAGAAACAATGGAGATGGAACCTCGACTACCCCACGGTACAAAAATGCTTGGTATCAGGCTACCCTAGGATTTAGAATTATCTAATTTTTTAAAATAACATACAAATGAAAAGTCAATTTATTCAAAATAGAAAAATTCAACTCATTCTAGGATTGTGTTGGATGCTGATAGTGGGTACTGCATGTTCTAAACAAACCACTTTTTTAACTTCAACGATTGTTCCCGCAGCAGAGGGAACAATCCACTTGAAAAAAGATAAAAACAAAAATTATGTGATCACAGTCAAGATGCAAAATTTAGCTGAAGTAGAACGTTTAATGCCGCCTAGAAAAGCTTATGTAGTTTGGATGGAAAATACGGAAGGTCGAGTAAAAAATTTAGGTCAAATTAATAGTTCACACGAACTAATTACCAAAAAATTAAAGGCCTCCTTCGAAACCGTTTCTCCCTTCAAACCAACTAAAATTTTCATTACCGCCGAAGAGGAATCCAATGTGAATTATCCAAGTTCCATGGTTGTGTTGCAATCGAAAGAGATTAAGTAAAGAAGAGAGAAAACAGGAAGAGAGAAAACGGGGAGAGAGAAAACGGGGAGAGAGAAAACAGGGAGAGAGAAAATGGAAAGAAACTCTTCTCTCTTTTCTCTTCTCTCTTCTCTCTTCTCTCTTCTCTCTTCTCTCTTACCTAAACATTAAACCCCCAAATTCCAACCTTCTCTGTATTGTCTTTTGACAAATTGATTGGCGGCATCAAAGTTGGTTACTCGCATGTTGACATTGTCCCAAAGCAATTTCGTGTTGGATCCTGGATAATGTGTTCCATTGCCTGTTGGACGAGGGAATGGCATATCTGCCACACGAATTGCCAGGTTAGCCATTAATATAGCTTCTGTTAAAGGTCCAGCTAAATTAAAAGGTGAACTCAATTGTTTTTTACCATATCCTGCAATGGCACCTTCTACCCATTGGGCATAGTGACCTTCAGCACTTCCTGGTACACGCTCTAATTTTCTAGCAACTTTTACTTCTTGGTTTCTACTCAAAGGAAGTAATCTTGGATTGGCTGCATATTCGCTTGCCATCATTTTCCCTTTTGTTCCAATAAATAAAATACCAGAATTTCCATCGCCAAACATTTCATCTGGTCCTAATTCTTCTGGACGTTCCGGCTTAATTCCGCCATCCATCCAATGCATGGTCACAGGACCTTGAGTGCGATCGGTTTTGGGGAATGTTAAAGTGGCATGACTAGATGGAGGACAACTATCTGGGAAAACACCTCTTTTACCAAATGCGGTAAATACACTTCCTACACTTGCTTGAACGTCACTCGCATATTTTAAATTTAACACTCGGAATGGAGCTTCCATTAAATGGCATCCTAAATCGCCTAATGCACCAGTACCA
>JBILRJ010000170.1:0-6630 GCA_044372695.1 Spirosomataceae bacterium | reverse complement strand
ATTGACTTAGTAATACGTATGACTTGCGCACCGATGATTCACAATCTAATCATATGCCCTCCTACTTACGGAATGTATGAAGTTTCAGCATCCATCAATAATATACCCATTAAAAAAGTGCCTTTAACATTGGATTATCAATTAGATGTTAAAAATATCATCAAGCAAATTGATCAAAAAACTAAACTTATCTTCATTTGCTCCCCTAACAATCCAACTGGCAACAAAATTCGTAGAAGTGACATTTATGAAATATTAGATTCGTTTAAACAAGGCTTCGTAATAATTGATGAAGCATATATTGACTTTTCAGATGAACCTAGTTTTATACATGAGCTTAAAAAATTCCCGCATTTAATTGTCTTGCAAACTCTTTCAAAAGCTTATGGTTTGGCCTCCTTAAGATTAGGTATGGCCTTCTCCAATACTAAGATCATTGAATTACTCAACAAAATCAAACCGCCCTACAACATTGGTGGAGCTACCCAAAATATTGTATTAGAAGCTTTATTGAACAAAGAATTTTTAGACAATTCGATTAAAAGTATTATTTCTTCCAAAAATGAATTAATTTTAGGATTACAAGCGTTTTCCTTCGTTAAAGAAATCGTTCCGTCTCATGCTAACTTTATCTTAGTGAAGTTTAAAGATTCGGAAAATTTATTTAACTATTTGATAGAAAATAAAATAATTACTAGAAACAGATCCAAAGTAGAATTGTGTGAAAACGCCATTCGAATCACCATTGGTCTCCCTAGCGAGAATAAAATATTGATTGAAAAAATAATTGAATTTTATAAATAGCGCTATGCTTAAAAAGTTATTATTCACAATTTTGCTAATAAGTTCTAGCGCCTTAGTTTTTGGCCAATTAAAAGATTGGGGTTCAGGTTTTAGAATTGGTGAACCAGGTGGATTTATGGTGCGGAAATATTTGCCTAATGGAATTAATGCCATTGAAGTAAATATAGGTACTTACGGAGGAATTTGGGGAACAGATAGAAATTACAAAGATGGTACTTTCCAAAATATTGGATATTCCATTAATGCTTTGTATATGTGGCATCATCCTACGATAATTAATCCCAACATTCAAACTTACTATGGATTTGGTCCACAATATACTTCAAGAGATTTTTACCCAAAAAACTCTAAAATAGCAGAGAGTAATCAAAAATCATTCGGTGCTGCTGCGATAGGTGGAATCGAGTTTTTCCCAATTGATGCTCCAAATTTATCTTTTTTTGGAGAAATCGGATTTTATGAGGAAATTGCACCCAATCCTTTCTTTTTCCATTTACAAGGTGGTATTGGAGTAAGAGTTAATTTTTAATTGCCTGGGGATGTAGCTCAGTTGGCTAGAGCGCTTGCATGGCATGCAAGAGGTCGTCGGTTCGAGCCCGATCTTCTCCACATAAAAAAAGCACCGTAAGGTGCTTTTTTGTTATATTCTAGCTTTAAACTCTTCGTAGCCAAATCTTTTAATTAAATGAAATTGATTATTTAAATCAATTTTACCAATAGAAGGTAAATTTACACCATTAAACGTCGTTGTTTTAACCATGGTATAATGTATCATATCCTCAAAAATAATTTCATCGCCAATTTTTAAAGGCGAATCAAAAGAATAATCGCCAAGAAAATCGCCTGCTAAACATGTCATACCACCAAAACGATAATTATATTTATCATTTTTAGTTTCCATACCTGCATTTCTGATTCTTGGCTTATATGGCATCTCTAAAGTGTCTGGCATATGAGCCGCGAATGATACATCCAAAATGGCCACTTGAATACCTGCAGAACTAACAATGTCTAGTACCGTGGATTTCAAGAAACCTGTTTGCCATCCTATGGCTGACCCTGGTTCTAAAATGATTGTTAAATTAGGATATTTTAATTTAAAGTTTTTCAATAAATTACTAAGATGAACAGTATCATACTCTTTACTGGTAATTAAATGCCCACCACCTAAATTAAGCCATTTTAATTTGGGTAATACATCACCAAAATTTCTTTCAATAACAGCTAAAGTACGTTCTAAAACAAAAGAGTCGTTTTCACACAAAGTATGAGAGTGTAATCCTTCAATTCCCTCTGGTAATTCAGGTAAATCAGAGCGACGAATACCAAGTCGCGAGCCTGCAATGCAAGGATTGTACATTTCAGTTTCAACCTCTGCGTATTCAGGATTTATTCGTAAACCACAAGAAATACCTGCTTCTAATGCGCGATCTTTGAATTGCTGAAATTGATTCAGCGAATTAAATGTAATGTGACCTGCGTAACTGGAAAGTTCTTCCCATTCTGATTCAAGGTAGGCTGGAGAATATATGTGGGGCTTCACTCCCATCTCCTCAAAGGCTAATCTAGCCTCATGCAAAGAAGATGCTGTGGCACCCACCAAATATTTTTTTAAAAGAGGAAACTCATGATAAAAAGAAAAACCTTTTAAAGCACAAATGATATCGATTCCTGCATTGTCTTGCACCTCTTTAAGAAGCTCAAGATTTGTTATTAAAAGAGATTCCTCTAAGACATAACAAGGTGAAGGAATCTCTGGATATAAATTTGCCATATTAATATTCATGTGGTAATTCACCATTGATTTCTTCGTTCCAAGGCAATCCATGAATGTTCAATAAATCCATGAAAGGATCAGGATTAAATTCTTCTACATTATAAACTCCTGCTTCAAACCACTGACCGGTAATCATTAAAGAGGCTCCAATCATTGCCGGAACACCTGTTGTGTAACTTACTCCTTGTGCCTGTACCTCTTTATAACATGCAGCATGGTGGCAATTATTGTATACATAATAGTTTACTGATTGATCATCCTTGATGCCTTTTATTTGGCAACCTATAGAGGTTTGTCCTGAGTAATTTTCTCCCAAGGTTCCTGGTTCAGGTAAAACTGCCTTTAAAAATTCCAATGGGACAATATCTTGACCTTTGAATTTTATAGGTTGAATGGATGTCATTCCCACATTCTGTAAAACTTCGAGGTGGGTAAGATATGCCTGACCAAAAGTCATCCAAAAACGTGCTCTTTTTAATGTTGGAAAATTTTTGGTCAATGATTCTAACTCCTCATGGTACAAAACATAGGATTCTTTAGGACCGATATTTGGATAATCAATTGGTTTATGAATGGACATAGGCTCTATTTCAATCCACTCCCCATTTTCCCAATATTTTCCTTTTTGAGTTATTTCTCTGATATTAATTTCAGGATTAAAATTGGTAGCAAAAGCTTTGCCATGATCTCCGGCATTGCAATCAATGATATCCAAATAATGCATTTCATCGAAATAATGTTTGTTGGCATAAGCTGTAAAAACACCCGTAACACCTGGATCGAATCCGCAACCTAAAAGGGCCATTAAACCCGCATTTTTAAATTTTTCTTGATATGCCCATTGCCAAGAATATTCAAATTTAGCCACGTCTTTAGGCTCGTAATTCGCTGTATCTAAATAGTGAACGCCAGATGCTAAACACGCATCCATAATGGTCAAATCTTGGTAGGGTAATGCCACATTTATGACCATAAATGGTTTTTCTTCAAGAAATAACTTAACTAATTCAGGTACATTATCCGCATCTACCTGACGAGTTTTAATTTCAGTTGGCAATCCAATTTGTTTTGCTTCTTGTGCAATTGCATCACATTTAGATAAGGTTCTTGAAGCTAAAACAATTTCAGAAAAGTACGCTGGATTCATCGCACATTTTTTGGCAACAACATTACCCACTCCCCCTGCTCCTATAATAATTACTTTTTTTCCCATAGATCATTTTAAAATTACTGCAAAACTACTACAAGTATCATACATTTTCACCACTTAAAATGGTTTAATTTTTATAGGGCCGAATTGCTTTAACTACCTTATTTAACCAATATTTATTTAAAAGTTGATCTTCACGTACACCTTTTGAAGTGCTTGAGTGGATAAAATGAACATTTAATCCATTTTTTACCGAACTAACAATGCCTGAATGATTGATTATCTTCGTGTTTCCCGTAGCAAAAAATATCCAATCTCCTTTTTTTAATTGATCTAAAGGTACTGGTAAACCAAAATTAGCTTGTTCATTAGCAATTCTTGGAATCAAAAAACCCTGATCTTGGTAAATTCTGAATATTAAACCAGAACAATCCATTCCTTTCAAATCACTACCTCCTGTTCGATAAGGTGTCCCTCTGTAACCATTAGCTGATTTTAATATTTGGTCAATTTCTTGACTACTAAAAGAAGTAATCTGTGTTTTTTCTCGATTTGAGAATAATCGATATTTGATATTTTGCCAAATTTGACAAGATGAAAACAAATAGACCAAGCATAAATAAAAAAATATTCGATAAATAAATTGCTTATACATAAAGCGTTTCTTGATTTTCTAAATAAATAATCACACCCTTCACCTCCATAGAACCCATTAATTCAAGCACAGAAACATATTCTTTTACTTGTTTAATATGCTTATCACTTTTATTTCCAGTTTTAAAATCGATAACCCATATAGTATTTAGTAGTTTTACCACTCGGTCAGGTCTTATAATTTGACCATTGGGACATAGAATGTCTTGTTCAGCAAAAAGTAGTTCCCCTTCCTTGAAAAACTTTCCTATGTGAGGATTATCTAAAGCATTTTTGATGGTATTCTCAAATTCTGTTAAATCAGATGATGAGGATTTAAGTAAAGGATCAAATTGATCTATTTTTGACAACATTAAATGTGCCAATTCGCCTTTTTTTCGTTTTGTAGCCGCTTTACTATAAAGCTCTTTTTTAGAAGATATTATTCGCAAAGTGGGTTTATCTGCTAAGTTGGGAAGTAAAGAAATTAATTTAAGTGTGGATTGATTTTTACTTGTAAATACATTGGCTCTTTCAACCATATTCCCAAATAAATAATAGGATGTAAATTCATCAAATAAGGTCGAAAATTGAATAGGAAAATCTATCTTCGAGGTTTTTTGTTCGACAAAATCAACAAGCATTTTAGCAATTGAGTTTTTATAAAATGTCTTTGTTGTGGAGCTTATTTCCTCAGAAACCTTAGAAACTAAAATATGCAATTGTTGTATTGGGCGTGTTGTTGCCACATATAACATATTTAAAGAATCTAAAAATATCGCATCTAATTCACTGCTTTTTTGCAGAAATAGATGTTCCGATTCATCAAAAATCTTATTTCGAATTTTAAAATAAAATTTATTCAAATATCCTTTATCTTCGGTGTGTAGTTCATCAAATGTACCATCTTTTTCAATATCAAACCAAATTTCTTCTTGACTAGCCTGGTGCGTCCATGAGGCAAAAGGCAAAATAACCACAGGATATTCAAGACCTTTCGATTTATGAATGCTAGTGATGGTAACAGCATTTTGGTCATCTGGACTTGCTATACTTAGATTGGTTTTATTTTCTTCATAAAACACTAAAAAATCAGAAATAGTATCCGATTTATTCAAAGCAAATTCATTTATAATATCAAGAAACTTCAAAATATAGTCTTGTGATTCACTTTTATGAAATAAATTGAACTTATTGATCAATAAATAACTCAAATGAACGATTGAAAGATCATTGAAATCAGAGATACCTAAATTTATTCCTTGTGAATGAAGTTGATTAATTGCTTTATGCAAAAACTTAGCTGAATGGTCTTTTTTGAATTCTTGAATCTGCTCAAAGTTTAAAATTGTCCCATTGATTTCAGAATGCAGCATCATTAATTCATAAAAATTTAGCTCCGAATCAGGTTGATCAATTAATTTGAACCAAGAAACAAGGAAGGTAACCAATGTGGAATAATGCACGAGTAATGAATCCGCTGATATAACTGGAATGTTTTTTTCTTTTAACTGCAAAGCCAAAAATTTTGCATCTTTATTCTTTCGTGTTAAAATAGCAATGTCTTTATATTCAAAGTATTTTTGGTTGACATTGTGATCTATTAAATTCAAAACCTGTTGAAGCATCCATTCTGTTTCCAAAGTAGGATTAGACTTATTTTGTAAATTCTTCTCAAGTATCAGAAAATCCACTTGTCCCTTTAACTTATCCTCTGAAATTTCAGCATGTTGTAACAAATTGTTTCCATAGACAGGTTTCAATAATGCGCTGCATTTCAGGTAATCATCTTGAGAAGAAAGCCAAGAAAAAAACTGGTTGTTAAACTCAACGATTTCTTTGGCACTTCGAAAATTACTTCCAAGATTTTCTGACTGAGTTTGGGCCATTAAATAGCTAAACCTTTGGTGATCTAATTCATTATTTGATAATTTATTTCTAACCAAACTTTCATTTTTCGTGCTTAAACTTGCAATTAAACCCACTTCTCCGCTCCTAAATTTATAAATGGATTGTTTTGCATCACCCACCAATAAACTATTCTTTTGGGTAGAAACCGCATTTTCAATCAATGGCATAAAATTTTGCCACTGCAAAATAGAGGTATCTTGAAATTCATCTATTAATATATGAAAATACCGATCACCCAATTTTTCATAAATAAAAGGTACTGGATCATTTGAAATTATTTCATAAATTTTTCTAGAAAACTCCGAAATCGAAATAGAAGAATTCTCATTTTGGAAATCAACAAGCTCATTTTGCA
>JBILRJ010000169.1:0-6653 GCA_044372695.1 Spirosomataceae bacterium | reverse complement strand
TGGAAAATGACATCACTTTAATCGTTCCAACCATCGATACGGAACTTTTGGTCCTCTCAGAAAATCTGCATCTTTTTGCTGAATATGGAATTCAAGTGGTACTTTCCGACAATGCTTTGATTCATCGCTGTCGCGACAAAAAATCAACAATTCAATTGTTTGACCAACTGGAGATAAATTACCCCAAGCAATACCTCAAAAATGAAGTCGAATTTCCTTTGTTTATCAAGCCGGTCTACGGAAGTTTAAGTCAAAATTTGCATGTATTTCACCATTCATTGGAATTCAGTCCGACCGATTTTTCTGAGGAAGACTATCTATTTATGGAATACTTTGATAAATCTCAATACCAGGAGTTTACCATTGATGCTTATTATGATAAAAGTAGTCATATGGTGATGGCTGTTCCTAGAGAACGAATTCAGGTACGAGCGGGAGAAATTTGCAAAGGTATAACCCGTAAAAATGAAGTATTAAATTGGGTCAAAAATAAATTGGGCTTCTTGGAGGGTGCAAGAGCTTGTCTCACCATTCAGGTTTTTCTTCATCGAGAATCTCAGGAAATCTTTGGCATCGAAATCAATCCTAGATTCGGCGGTGGATATCCCCTAAGCTACCATGCCGGAGCTAATTTCCCCGCATTATTGATAGAAGAATACCTGGAAAACAAATCTTTTGCCTACTCAGAATGTTGGGAAGAAAACACCTTGATGCTTCGTTATGATGATGAAATTATCATGAAGGATTACCATGGATGAAAAGAAGTATTTACTCGTCTTCGATCTAGATGATACCCTTTACAAAGAAGTCGATTTCCTGAGGTCAGGCTATCAATACATCTGCGACAAATTTCTGCTCGATGAACACGTATTTCAACAAATGCTAAAGAACTATTTTGAAGGAAAAAATGCGTTCGAAGAACTAATTCGTCAACATGATTTGCCGCTCCAACTTTCAGAATTGATCCAATTGTACCATGCTCATTTGCCGAAAATTTCTCTAGATCAAGCAACTAAATATACCTTAGACGTCCTGTCCCAAACACCTTTTGTCGAATTAGGTTTATTAACAGACGGAAGATCTACTACTCAGCGAAATAAATTGAAAGCCTTAGGAATAGAAAATTATTTCAAGGAAATCATCATCTCCGAGGAATTCGGCAGTGAAAAACCCAATCTGGCAAATTACCTGCATTTTGCAAATAAATACCCCAATTACCATTGTTTTTACATCGCAGATAATATCCAAAAGGATTTTGTCAGCCCGAATCAATTGGCTTGGACAACCATCTGCTTAAAGGATAATGGACGTAATGTTCACTCGCAATGCCTCAGCGTTTCTTCTCACTTTTTACCCAAACACCTGATCACGGAAATGGCGGAATTAATCAGCATCATCATCGATTAAAACCGAGGAATGCATCAATCTAGTCACAAACATTCGTCTAACTTATGAAAAAGAAACACGCCTATCTGCTAATGGCACACGTCAATCCTTGGCAGCTATCCGTTCTATTGGAATTGCTGGATGATGAAAGAAATGACATTTTTCTCTTTATCGATGCGAAGTCTAATTTGACGGTTGATCAACTTAATTACATCCCCAAGAAATCCAAATTCATTTTAGCGAATGAAGAATCCAAACACTCATATTGTTGGGGAGGTATTAGCGAAATGCTTACGGAATTGATCTTGTTTGAACGAGCTTTAGCAGAAGATCAATACCATTATTTGCACACATTGTCCGGATTAGATCTACCCCTCAAATCCCAAGATGAAATCCATGCTTTTTTTAATAATACCCAGTTGGAATATGTGGGCTTTGATGAGCGAAATTTTATTATGGCGGATTGGAAAACGAAGTATTATCATTTTTTTGTAGAAGGATTCGATTACAGAGGTTTTATGCCCTACAGGATCCTAAGGGTAGGTCTAATGTTGGCTCAAAAATGGCTGGGTTTTAGCAGAAAACGGGAATTTGATACCTATTACCATGGATCTTCATGGATCTCCATTACCCAAAAATTTGCTGAGCATTTGTTGGCTAGAAAGAAAGCCCTCATAAAAACCTATCAATACACCTTTTGTCCCTCTGAAGTTTTTATCCAAACTGAATTGAAACATTCCTCTTTTAAAGGCAATGAGATCGAAATAGATTTTCCTGATTCCCAAAATATGCGTTTGATTGATTGGGAGCGGCACCAAGGAAATAGTCCTTATACTTGGAAAATGTCTGACTGGGAGTACATGAAAAGCTCCCCTTTTCTTTTTGCAAGGAAGATCGATGAGCGGCTAGACAAAGAGTTGATTTTAGAAATAAAAAACCATTTAAATGCCAAGCATTAGGGGTGTTTTAATGCTATTTTGAAATTTTTGCATAAATGTATTGATGGCCGAAGTAAACAACTGAGCCTCATGATTTTTGTGCTTAAACATTAAATTACTTGTTCTAAATTATGAAAAAAAAACACGCCTATCTGCTGATGGCGCACATCAATCCTTGGCAGCTATCCGTTCTACTTGAATTGCTAGATGACGAAAGAAATGACATTTTCCTCTTCATTGATGCGAAGTCTAATTTGACGGTTGATCAACTGAATTACATCCCCAAGAAATCCAAATTCATTTTAGCGAATGAAGAATCCAAGCAATTGTACTGGGGCGGAATTAGTGAAATGCTATCGGAATTAACCTTGTTCGAACGGGCTTTAGCAGAAGATCAATACCATTATTTACACACATTGTCCGGATTAGATCTACCTCTCAAAACCCAAGATGAAATCCATGCTTTTTTTGATAACACCCAGTTGGAATATGTGAGTTTTGATGAGCGAAATTTTATTATGGCGGATTGGAAAACAAAGTATTATCATTTTTTTGTAGAAGGATTCGATTACAGAGGTTTTATGCCCTACAGGATCCTAAGGGTAGGACTAATGTTGGCTCAAAAATGGCTGGGTTTTAGCAGAAAACGGGAATTTGATACCTATTACCATGGATCTTCATGGATCTCCATTACCCAACAATTTGCTGAGCATCTGTTGGCTAAAAAGAAAGCCCTCATAAAAACCTATCAATATACCATTTGTTCCGCTGAAGTTTTTATCCAAACTGAATTGAAACATTCCTCTTTTAAAGGCAATGAGATCGAAATTGACTTTCCTGATTCCCAAAATATGCGGTTGATTGATTGGGAGCGGCACGAAGGAAATAGTCCTTATACCTGGAGAATGTCTGACTGGGAGTACATGAAAAGCTCCCCTTTTCTTTTTGCTAGGAAGATCGATGAGCGGATAGACAAAGAGTTGATTTTAACCATTAAAAATCACCTTGCTCCCAAAATTTGGCTTTCATCACCCCATATGGGTACTCAGGAGTTAGGCTATATCCAACAGGCTTTTGCCAGTAATTGGGTAGCACCCCTAGGCCCTTGGGTGAACTTATTGGAAGAAAAATTAGCCGCCTACAGCGGATTAGCTCATGCCGCCGCTTTATCTAGTGGAACTTCCGCCATTCATTTAGCCCTCATCTTAGCAGGCGTGGAACAAGGGGATGTAGTCCTTTGTCAAACTTTTACCTTTTCTGCTTCCGCAAATCCGATCATTTATCAAAAGGCTATTCCGGTCTTTATCGACTCCGAATTAGATACCTGGAACATGTGTCCGATCGCCCTAGAAAAGGCTATTCTTCATTACATTTCCCTCCATAAAAAACCCAAAGCCATCATTCCTGTGCACCTATATGGAATGCCTGCCAACATGCCTGAAATTATGCGCATCGCTCGCGAATACGACATACCCGTTATTGAAGATGCAGCAGAGGCTTTAGGCTCACGCATTCAGGATAAAGCCTGTGGCTCTTTTGGAGATTATGGCATTTACAGTTTCAACGGAAATAAAATAATTACGACCTCCGGAGGTGGTGCTTTGTTGTCCAATAAAAAAGAGGTGATCGACAAAGCTCGTTTTTTAGCCACCCAAGCCCGAGATGCGGCACCGCATTATGAACATTCACACATTGGATATAATTACCGAATGTCCAATATTTCTGCCGGAATAGGGGTTGGGCAAATGGATGTGTTGGAAGACCGAGTCAAAGCCAGAAGAGCTAATTTTGAGAAATACCGGAATTTGTTCGAACCAATCAATCGCCAAGGATTTCACATCGACTTTCAGTTGGAACCCCGAGGCTATTTTTCCAATCGCTGGCTCTCATGCATCGTCATTGATCCCTTAAAAAATCAGGGAATTACTGCTGAGCATATTCGCCTGAGTTTAGAAAAAAACCGAATAGAAACTCGGCCAGTTTGGAAACCCATGCATCAACAACCGATTTTCCAAGATGCACCCAGATTCTTAACGGGTGTTTCAGATCACCTATTCCAGCAGGGCCTTTGTTTGCCCAGCGGCTCTAATCTAACAGACGATGATTGGACCCGAATAGAATCATCTTTGAATCAAGTTTTCCGTTGAATTAACGACCTCCATCCATGATATCTACCATCCAAGTAAGCATCATCATTCCAATCTATAACGTAGCCGATTATTTACCAAAGTGTATATCCAGTGTTCTGGCTCAGTCTTATCCAAATTTGGAGATTCTGTTGGTAAACGATGGCTCCACTGACAACTCGCTGGAAATTTGCGAAGGTTATGCAAAGCAAGATGCACGCATTCGGGTCATTGATCAAGAAAATGGAGGCATATCCGCTGCTAGAAACGCTGGGATTGATGGGGCCTCTGGAGCCTACTTAGCATTCATCGACGGAGATGATTTTCTGCATCAAGATTTCATCTTCCGATTACTTCATTCCTTATTGAAAACGCAATCCCAGATTTCAGTTTCTAATTTCTTGATCATGGAATGGGATGAAATTCCGACAGAAAATCCAATCTTTTCCGATGTTGATGATATTGTGTACAATCCAAGTGACATGGTCATGAATTTTTATCAAAACAGAAATCCATTTCCTTTTGTGACGGTGACTGGGAAATTGTACGAGGCGAGTTTGTTCCATCAATTTAGATTCCCACTTGTCGATTTACATGAAGATGAATTCACCAATTATCTATTGATTTTCCGAGCAACAAAAATCGTGTTTCTTAGCAAGCAAATGTACTATTATGTAAATCGAGCAAGTAGTTTAACTCATAGTCCATATTCTTTAAAGAATTTACTTAAACTAGAAGCTTTGGAACAACGGATTTTGTTTTTCAAAGAGCAAAATGAAATAACTTTGAAAAATGAAACGATGTTTGCCTACATAAAGCTTTTGATGTCCAATTCCATCAACTTAAAACTGTACCTGCCCGAAGAAAAGGACGTCTATGAAAACCTTATGCAGAAGTATAACAAAACCTACCAAAGTTTGCTGCGTGCCGACATAAGTGCCATGCGCAAAATCTACCTATTTTTTGCCTTTCCTTTTCTCGTTCGATCTAAGTTGTTTTTAGCGAGCAGAAAAATATTTTATGTGATTCACATGAAATTGGGGCGTAATTTTTAGTGCGGATTATTCAAGTGTCTCATCTTAGGAAAGGTTTATTTTTATAAATCCAATAATTAAGTTTAACTGCCCCTCAATCTCCTCTCTTTTCCCGTGTACAAATCTTTTTGGAAACCTGTCATAGATGCTTTTGGAGCGTTCATCTTGCTCCTCTTGTTTTCCCCATTCATTCTTGCTTGCATGCTTCTTATGTTTTTTGCCAACAATGGGCAGGTATTTTTTACACAAAAAAGACCAGGTTTGCATGGTAAATCATTTCACATCATTAAGTTGAAAACCATGACAGACGCCAAAGATGCGAACGGAATGCTCTTGCCAGATAGTGAAAGATTAACTTGGATTGGAGCAAAGATTCGTGCTTTATCTTTAGATGAATTATTGCAATTAGTGAATGTCTTGATGGGAGACATGAGTTTGGTAGGACCGAGGCCCTTATTAGTGGACTACTTACCAAGGTATTCTGCCAGACAAGCTAAAAGGCATGATGTCCGACCGGGAATAACAGGCCTGGCACAAGTCAATGGTAGAAATGCCATTATTTGGGAACAAAAATTTGAATACGATGTCGAATACGTTGAAAAAATATCCCTTCTTTTAGATATCCACATTCTGATTAAAACACTTTTTAAAGTGCTTCAAAAAAAAGACATAAGCCCCAATGACAACGCCACCATGGAAGAATTCATGGGTTAATGCTCATTGCGTTTATATTTTCGCATATTGTTTTTAAAGGGCTCTTTTAACTAATCCGACCTCCGCCTTCAGCTCCGTTCAGGCATCGGACTTCTCTCTTACTCTTTCCACTATTCTTCGGTTGCTGAGCTTGTCGATGCATCTCTCTTCCAGTTTTCTCTCTTCTCTCTTCTCCGGTTGCTGAGCTTGTCGAAGCATCTCTCTTCTTCCCCGCTGCCTTCGAGAGCCTCAGGCACCGGCTGGTAAAGTGATTTTTATTATATTCTTCGATTTTTCTCTCTTACTCTTTCCACTACTCTCCGGTTGCTGAGCTTGTCGAAGCATCTCTCTTCTTCCCCGGTGCCTTCGAGAGCCTCAGGCACCGGCTGGTAAAGTGATTTTTATTATATTCTTCGATTTTTCTCTCTTACTCTTTCCTCTATTCTCCGGTTGCTGAGCTTGTCGAAGCATCTCTC
>JBILRJ010000013.1:0-23860 GCA_044372695.1 Spirosomataceae bacterium | reverse complement strand
ACATCCGAAGTTCCCCATTGTTCCTCTGAATTCATCAATCCTGCGTGAGAAATCAAGCACTTAAAATGAGTTGTTGTAGCTTGCATCCAATTAGCTAAGTGGCCACCATAACTTGCTCCTCCGGCTGCTTGCTTAGATTCATCAATAAATGAATAACGTTTGATTGCATCTTTTGAAGCCTCAATGATTTCTTGTCCAGGACCTTTGAAAGGGTCAAATTGAATATCCTGAGCAAATTTTTCACCAAAACCCACTGACCCGGTGTAATCCGTCATGACGATCACATACTTTGTAGAAGCCAACACGTATGGATTCCATCGGAAACCAAACACATCCTTGAAGGAGATTGCTGGACCACCGTGCATCAATACAAATAAGGGGTATTTCTTAGATGAATCGAAGCCTGCTGGTTTTAACATCATGCTACGAATTTTTTTCCCGCGACTAGTCGTTGTCCAAAAAATTTCTGGAGCAGCCACATCCAATTTAGCTAATGCAGCATCATTGGCTTTGGAAATGGAAATTGAACTGCCATTCACCAAAGTATAAACCTCGCTTGGTGCCGATAAATGCTCGTAGGAATAACTGAAAATTTTGGGATTGTTGGACAGAGATACATTGGTGCAAGAACCTTTTTCTCCGCCATAGACCGGACTTATTTTACCGGTTTGGATATCCACCTCAATGATACGATCGACTCCTTGATCCTCTATGCTTGCCACAATGGAATTCCCTTTGGTATCCATTCCATTGATGGGGCGATCAAGCGTTAAAAGCAAATCGGTTTTATTTTCCAAACTAGGCCAATTAAATCTTAATAAGTGAGTCAAATGATAAATCTTATTATCGTCTTTATTTCCTGTAGCTAATAAAAATTTTCCATCTTCTGAAAACTGCACACCCGAATAGTCCCATGCATCGTTGAGCAATAATTTCTCCATACCACCCTTAAAACTTAATTGATAGATTTTAGAAGTTGGATTTTGGAAAGCACTGGTATGGTGATCAATGCTAGCTGTAAAAACAAGCGATTCACCGTCAGGCGCGAAAGCAAAAGGACCCATGAGAAAGCCTTTAGATTCAACTAGGGTAACTTGCTTGAACAAATCAATTGGCTTAGATACAGCATCCAATCTCAATAAAAACACATGATCTTGTTTCTCATCCAACCATTTATCAAAATTACGTATGGGAAAAGTTGTGTAAACACGAGCCTTGTATTTCAATTTCTTTTTCTCCTCTACCAACCTTTTTTGTGTAGAATCTGAAAATGCACCCGGAAAAACCTTGCTCGTAAAAAGAATATTTTTCCCATCAGAACTAATTTTAGGACTCGCTACTCCGGTAGAAATGGTCGTCAAACGTTGTGCTTCTCCTCCTAAATCCAAATGAAGAGAATAAAGTTGTCCGACTTCATCTCCTTCCTTTTTGGAAACAAAATAAATTTTCTTTTCCGTCGGATGCCAAAAATAATCGGTTTCAGCAGCTTTGGAATGGGTAATTTTGCGTGGTGCTTCCGATGCATCCACAGGAGCTAAGTACAAATCGGTGGAATTTTCCTCAGGATTATAAGAAGGTACAGTAAGGCTGTAAATCAGCCATTTACCATTGGGACTCATTTTAGAAATACCCACTCGATTTAACAAAATCATGTCTTCATGGCTCATGGGCTTCCGTGTAGCATTTTGTGAATACACAGAAAAACAAGAAAGAAGCAAAAGCAGGTTGAAAAGGTAGATTTTTTTCATATTTTTAGATTTAATTTCCAAATTACTAGATTTAACACACATCAACCTAGAAAAATGAAAAAAAATTACCAATGGCTCATTGCAGCAGGATTACTATTCATCAATCAAACAAACTTCGCGCAGGACAAACCTTTTAAGTTCATCGACAAAGCGAACATGAATTTAAAAGTAAAACCAGGAGATGATTTTACCGAATATTCCAACGGTGTTTGGGTAAAAAACAATCCAATTCCGGCCAAAGAAACACGCTGGGGAAGTTTTAATCAATTGCGGGATTTTAACATTAATGCCGTTAAATCCATCTTAGAAAATTCCCTTAAAAATAAAGCGACAGCAGCACCTGGCTCCATTGAAAAAAGAGTAGCTGATTTTTATGCAGCAGCGATGGATAGTTTAACCATTGAAAAACTTGGTTTTAGCCCAATTAAAGAAGATTTAAACAGAATCGGAGCAATCAGTAGTAAATCTGCGATTCTTGCTGAAATGGCAAACTTCAGAACATCAGGCATCGGTTCACCTTTGTATGGATTTTATGTTGGTCAAGACAGAAAAAACATTGAGAAAATGGTTCCTCAGTTGAGCCAAGGTGGAACAAGCTTACCTGATCGCGATTATTATTTAAAATCAGATGCAAGAAGTTTGAAAATCCAAGAGGCTTACAAAAAGTACATTGTTACTTTATTTACGCTGATTGGAACTTCGGAAGATGCAGCCAAAAAAACTGCAGAAACCATTTTTCAATTAGAAAAGCAATTAGCTGAAGCCCAAATGTCGAGGGTAGAAATGAGAGACCCTTACAAAACATACAACAAACTTACTTTTGTTGATTTCCAAAAAAGCACCCCCGAAATTGATTGGGCAGGGCAATTCCAAGCTTATGGAGTTCCAAGACAAGATTCGATTTTAGTTTCGGCTCCTAAGTTCTTTGTGGCAGTAAACAAGTTAATTGCCAATGAGTCTTTGGAAAATTGGAAAACCTATTTAACCTGGAATTTGATAAAAAATTCAGCTGGTAATTTAAGTAGTCCATTCGTGAAAGCTAGTTTTGCCTTTTCACAAGTGTTATCGGGACAAAAAGTTCAAACACCCAGATGGCAAAGAATGTCAAGTATGACAGACGGAACAATCGGTGAACTTTTGGGACAACTCTACGTGAAAGAATATTTCAAGCCTGAGGCAAAAGCAAGAATGGTTGAATTGGTAGCCAATTTGAGAAAGGCATTTGAAATTAGAATTAACAATTTGGATTGGATGAGTGCTGCAACGAAGGAAAAAGCGAAAGCGAAATTGTACGCATTCACGCCAAAAATTGGATATCCGGATAAATGGAAAAATTATGAAGGATTAGAAATCAATGACAAAACGTTCTTCAATAATTTACGTAGCGCTGGAGTTTGGGGTTTCAAAGAAAACATCAATCAATTGGGTAAACCAGTAGACCGCAGTAAATGGGGAATGACTCCTCCGACAGTAAACGCATATTACAGCCCAGTAATGAATGAAATTGTATTTCCAGCAGGTATCTTGCAATTTCCATTCTTCGCAGCAGAAGCTGATGATGCTTTAAACTACGGAGGAATTGGCGCAGTAATTGGCCATGAAATGTCGCATGGATTTGATGATTCAGGTAGTCAATATGATAAAGATGGTACCTTAAGAAATTGGTGGACTCCAGAAGATTTAGCCAAATTTAAAGCCAAAACAGCTTTGTTGGGAGCTCAATTTGATGCCTACACCGTATTGGATACCTTACATGTCAATGGTAAATTAACCATGGGCGAAAACATTGGTGATTTGGGTGGATTAAACATGGCTTACGAAGCATTTAAAATGACTGATCAAGGAAAATCCAAAAAGAAAATAGATGGATTTACTCCAGACCAACGTTTCTTTTTAGCTTGGGCACAAGTTTGGAGAGGAAGTTCTCTACCAGAAACAGCAGCTCAATTGGTTCAAACAGATCCACATTCGCCAGCTGAATACAGAACAATAGGTGCACCAGTGAACATGGATGCTTGGTACAAGGCTTTCAATGTAAAACCTGGAGATAAGCTTTATAAAAAACCAGAAGACCGGATTAAGATTTGGTAGGAAAAGGGAGAAGAGAGAAGAGAGAAGAGAGAAGAGAGAAGAGAGAAGAGAGAAGAGAGAAGAGAGAAGAGAGAAGAGACCGATGCCTAAAAAACGTTGACTTTTTTCACATGTATCAAAAATCAATTTCCCTCACAAATAAAAAAAGGCTCGCAATGCGAGCCTTTTTTTGTATCGAATAATCCCTTAAGATTTGGGATAGAGAATCATTTGAATGCGATCCATACAATCCTCTAAATGGTATTTGACATCTAAGTCTTTGTATAACTCTTTCTTCGCTTTCAATGCTAGCAACAATTGCTTCAATTCGCCTCTTGCAATGGAACGAATATCCGATTGGTTAACCGAAAAATAATCTTTATTGGCACCTAAAGGAGACATTTGCTCGGTCAATAAAAATTTCATGCGATCAATGTAAGCCTTTTGAAGATTTCGGCGGTAGACATCTATTTTAGAAGCAGAAGCTAATTCCTTCCAAATCCCTTGACGCAAGTCTGCAAATAATTCAATCGGCTGATAATAGTCACTTGCAATGTTAAGTCCATTCACCATGCGACTAAATGTCTCAAAACTCATCAAACGATTCAAACTAGCAACTTGCAAAGCACGAATGCGATCAATCGATCCTGTAAATTGACTATTTTTAATGAGTTCCTTGTTCAATAACCATTGAACATCTGAGAAAGTATTGTCTAAAATCCAACGAACAGAGGCTTGTTGTGTCTGCTTCGGCACAATGGCATAGGTATTTGCACCTTGATTGGGCTTTTTATAATGCTCATAATACCCGCCAACATTGGTCGTAACGTGACTCACATAACGAAACCAAGCACTTACCAATTCATCTTGCAGTTCTTGTAGATCCTCAAAATCATTCGTTTGACTGCTTGTCCACGCTGATAAATTTTTCGCCACAAATTTTAAATTTTTGATGGCATAAGTGCTTGCACGAGTGGGATCATTCCCAATATCCTCTGTTTGAGAACTAGGATCAAAACTGCTCGATTGACTACCATAACGATAACGTTTGTCATTGGCTTTTTCTTCAATCCATTTATCTAACACAGAAACCTCAGATTCAGGATTTGTAGCATTTGGGATAATTCTGTAACCCCAATTAACCGCATAATCGTCATAAGGACCCATTTTACGAATAAATCTTACGCCTTTATCTCCCGGTTGAGCGATGTAATTGAATCGTGCATAATCCATGATGGTAGCTGAAATACCAAATTCGTTGGTAAAATCTGCTTTCCGATAATCTTCTACTTCATAGGAACTACTTGCTCCCATGTTGTGTGGAAAACCCAAAGCATGTCCTACTTCGTGTGCAATCACCATTTCCATCATTTCACCAATATCTTCCTCTTTCGTAGACAAGGTACGTGCTTTCTCGTTGGCAGCCCCGGTTTCTAACAAATACCTGTTTCGGTAAGATCTCAAATGGTTGTGATACCAAATGATATCACTCTCAATGATTTCTCCCGTTCTAGGATCACTCACACTTGGGCCCATGGCATTACGCGTCGTACTTGCTACATATCTGATGACCGAATAACGAATGTCTTCTGGGGAGAAATCAGGATCTTCTTCTTTTGTTGGTGGATCTTTGCAAATAATAGCATTTTTAAATCCAGCTTTTTCAAAAGATTTCTGCCAATTTTCCACCCCTTTTTTAATGTGCTTACGTAATTTTTCTGGCGTTGCAGGATCTAAATAATACACAATCGGCTTGATCGGCTCTACCAATTCTCCGCGTAAATATGCTGCCATATCTTTCGGTTCTAAGCGCCATTTACGAATGTACACTTTTTGATCTGATTTCAATTCCTCACTAGAGTAATCGTACTGCTTCTGGGTAAACCAACCTACTCTTTGATCATATAAACGAGGTTTCATGGGTACCTCTGGCAGTAAAATCATGGACTGATTCATCTGAATACTGATGGACTCCGTACTTGAAAGCATGGGAGGTTTAGCTGCATTGTAGGTAAAATCTTGGACTACCTCAACGTTCAAAGGAAAGGATTTCATGGAATGAATAAAACTTCTTGAGGGATCCAATCCTTTCACTTTGTAAGTATCTCTCAATGAAGCATCCAAGCCACTGATGGCCATGACATCACTGGAATAAAACTTGGTCACATCAATGACGTAATTCAAAGAATCTTTGCTGGTCGTTTCAATGTCAAATGCATATAAAGTGGGTTCATAATTGTTGGCTTTTACCGACAAACTGATGGGTAAAGAATCATTGGCCACTGAAGCATAGGATTTAACCTTAATCAAAATCTTTTCATTGAATTTTTCCCAAACTATCATCTGCTCATTGGTGGGTGTTCCTGCATTGTAATAACCACCACCTAATCCACTAGGTAATTGAGCAATGCGACTCACCAACAACATCTCTTTCCCCAAATATTTTTTGGGAATTTCAAAGTAAAATTTCTCCCCCACTTTGTGTGAGATAAATAAACCTTTGGAGCTGACAGCATCTTTGGTAATAATTTGCTGATAATCCTTGGCTTTCTTTTCTGGCCTCTTTTCCAAAGCACTCTCTCCATTAGCAACAGGCGTGGTGGTTTTCCCTCCTTGGGAAAATCCAACCTGAATAGCCCCTAAAAAGAAGAGAAGGGTTTTTAACAAATAACTTATTTTCATCGATTTGATATTTAGGTGTTTTTAAATTTTGGGACTAATTATTTCACAAACTTTTGTAACCAATTATTTTGTTCCCAAAGTAGGTGTAACAGATTTTCCTTCCCACGATAGCTATGCGCTTCGTAAGGTAAAAAGACAAATCGAACCGTCCCCCCATTTCCTTTGATTGCCGCATATAGACGCTCACTGTTGATAGGATACGTACCCGTATTATCATCTGCTTCTCCGTGAACCAATAAAATGGGCTCTTTGATCTTATCAGCATAACTGAAGGGACTCATTTCATAATATAATTGGGGTGCTTGCCAATACGTACGATCTTCATTTTGGAAACCAAATGGAGTTAGTGTCCGGTTGTAAGCTCCACTCCTAGCAATACCCGCCTTAAACAAATCTGTGTGCGCCAATAAATTAGCCGTCATGAAGGCGCCATAGCTATGACCACCCACTGCCATCCTTTTGGCATCCCCAATACCTAAACCTACCAAATGCTTGATGGCTGCTTCCGCATTCATTTTCAATTGATCAACGAAATTATCATTGGGTTTTTTATCAGTACTTGTGGCAACTATCGGCATTTCAGCATTGTCTAAAATGGCAAAACCTTGAGTTACGTAATAAATTGGGGAAGCCCAACTCAATGTAGTAAAACGATCTTTGCTTCCACGAGTTTGTGCAGCATCAGCAGCCGAATTGAACTCGCGAGGATACGCCCAAATCAAGACAGGCAAAGGACCGTCTTTTTCTTTGTTGTAACCTTTAGGCAAATATAAATCACCTGTTAAATCTACTCCATCTGCTCTTTTGTACTTGATTTTTTCTTTGGTAATACCAATTAATCCTGGATACGGATTTACAAAATTCGTAATTTGAACGTCAGCAGTAGTTTGTTTTACATTTTTCAAATAGTAATTTGGAACCTCTTTTTGCGACTCCTTTCTGGTCAAGAGCAATAAATTTTCGGCATCTAAAACATCATCTACCATTTCAAAAGTACCTGCAGCAGAGCGCCAAATAATTTCATTTTTCAATGTGTTCAAATCAAATTTAGCCAAAAAAGGTAAATCTCCATTAGGGGAAGAACCCGTGGTATTGTTCATCAAAATTTTGGAATTATTTTCCAAAGTTTGAATCACATAGCGACCCATGGAATTCTTCTTCAAAACGGGAGTCCCCGGATTTGTATAAGCATCCGTCATGTTACGCTCGTACAAAAGAGAGATTTCGTTTTTGTCTGATTGGTAACGACTCACCTTATAAGTTTGCTTAACGCGTGACATTTCGGTGACGATCGCTAATTGGGCATCGCCCCAAGTGACACCCGCAAAACGAGATTTGGTCTTAAATAATTCCTTCGCAACCCCCGTAAACGGAGCTTTTAGCGAATACACAGCATCGTGAAATTCAACAGGTTTTTTAATTAAACCACTGTCTAGAGGTGCAGCCCAAACAATGCTTGCTGGTTCATCGTCTCTCCATTCAAAGCCTCTTGGTACATTTTGCGTATTGTCGTAACCAGCAGGAGCTGTTTCAGTAGAAGGCAAAGAGGCCACTAACTTGACCAATTTGCCACTTAAGTCCATGATTTGAACTTTAGAAGGAAAACCATAAGCTGTTACCACATAAGAAAATGGCTTGACCAATGACTTGGTCAATAAATAATTTTTGTCAGGAGATAAATCAAGGTTGGTAAAAATAGCTGGTTGAGCCAACAATTTTTCTTGGCCATTTTTATTGCTTACCAATTGAGAAGTGGCAAAATATTCAAACAATTGCTCATCATACGGGGATTTAATTAAATCCTGAAACGTAGGACGAGGAGCAGATTTTCCAATGTTCTGTTGAATGGTAGGGCCTTTCGGAGTAATTGGCTTTTTGGGTGCCAATGAGGCCAAATGTATGGTGGATTTATAGAGAATGCTAGCATCATCCATCCAAATGTAAGCTGATCCCAAGACATTGTTGATGGCTCTTTTGTTGATCTTTGTGGCTTTTTGAGTGCGTAAATCAACAACATAAAGATCAATGTGATCTGATTCCGTTTGAGTAAAAGCAAATTTCGTTTCCGAAGGATTCCATGAAACATTACCCGCCAAAAGAGGTGAAGGTAATCCAGAAATCACAAACTCTTTTTGAGTTTTCAGGTTTTTCAAAGCAATAGAATTGACAAAAATTTGTCGACTTTGAGAAAAATTGTTTGGGTTCAAACGCAAGCCAGCAATTCGATATTCCGGTTGACCCAATTCTTCCACAGTTGGATAAGAATTTCTACCTAAAAGTAGCATCCATTCAGCTTTTCCGTCTAAACGGATCGTCGGTGTAGGTTTTGCCAAGAGCAAATCCGCAATTTCTTGAGGAGGTTTTTGGTATCCGCTATCATCTTGTGCGATGGAAGTAAATCCAAAGATTGATAAAAAAGCGATTAAAAGAACTGAATAGAATGTTTTCATCGATTGATTCATACATATTTGAGGTTTAGGAAAAAGAAAAGGGTGACAAGTCAATGTCACCCTTTTTTCAATAAAATCCGAAATTACAATGGATTTTGTACAATAGCTGGATTCGCATTGATCTCACGACGTGGAAAAACAAATTCCCATCTTGGATCACCTGGGGCTACGTCAAACAACAATATAACTGATGCGAGCTGATTAGCACCATTTCTGTTCAATGGAGCGTTCAAACGCTTCAAATCCAAGAAGCGATGTCCTTCACCCCATAATTCTACACGGCGTTGAACCATGATTTCATCGATAAGCGCTTGGCCTGTATTAGTAGACTGAACATATGCTGGGTCACGAACTCTACCAAGCGCAAATAAAGCTGCAGCTGCACCAGCGTCATCATTTAAACGAGCTTTTGCTTCAGCTTCGATTAAGTACATTTCAGCAGCACGCATGTAAGGAACATCACCCATGGCAGAAGTAGAAGGTGTACCTGGTAATCTGAATTTCTGATTGATCCACTTAACACGAACTCCCCCTGGAGGAACGATAGTGTTAAGGGCAGTTGGATTTTCTACCCACATTTTAGCGCGAACATCTGTTTGTGGAATTTGACGATACAATAGGCTATTGATAGCTTTAGGAACCGTTCTAATTACCGTAGAGTTGTAATTACATGAGATGTAAGAATGGTATCCTCCAAAAAATTCTGATTGATCTTCTAAGTGATCAAAACCCCACATCCACTCACTGTTAGCAATGTCTTGGAAACCATCTAAGTAATTTGTTGCGCTCATTGGAGCATATCCAACTCTTGCCTCTGAAGCAAATTTTGCAGCATTGGTCCAATCTTGTTGAACTAAAGCAACTCTCGCTTGCAATCCTTTCACTACACTTAAATTAATGTGCGATTTGTTAGGACGAGCATTGGTCAACAAAGCAGCTGCAGCTGTTAAATCCTTGTTGATTTGCGTGTAAACTTCTTCCACTGTACTACGAGGTAATCCTTTAGTAGAAGGCTCTAAAACCAAAGGTACACCCAATTGTGAATTGGGTTTAGTACGCGCATCATATCGCTTACCATACAATTGAACCAGGTTAAAATAACCAAAAGCTCTCAAAGCTAAAGCCTCCCCTTTTACCGTATTACGTTCTGCTGGTGTTCCTACCGCTTTATCGATGCTCGCAATACCAATGTTCGCATTACCAATGATTCTGTAGTACAATTGATAAGGAAATTGAGACATCGTACTCACATCATTGCGATGAGCTACCCATTGAGTTTCAGCAACGTGCCAGTTGGCAGCAGTTGTTCCAAATACCAAGTCATCTCCCATGTGATCTAATATGATCATCATAGCAGGATGTCCTGAGTGACCTTGGGATTCCAAATAACGATAAACAAATGAACGGTAAATTCCGTTGATGGCAGCAGCAGCATTTTTAGTAGTAGAATACGCCGCATTTGCATCAATACTAGCCGTCGGGTTAGTATCTAAATAGGTTGTTTCGCAGGAAAAAGATGCCGTGCCGAAAACAAAAGCCAATACAATTAAAATTTTATTTTTCATGATTCAATGATTATAAAGAAAATGAAAGACCAAGAACTAAAGATTTTGCAGGGCTGTACACGTTACTAGTTGTACCTCCAAAATTTTGTTGAACGTTCATACCGCTTCTGCGGGACAACATCAAGAAATTTTCACCACTTACATAAACCTGTGCATTATCGATCTTGAATTTAGACAAAACTGACTTCGGTAAACGATACGAAAGTGTTACTGAACGAATGTTCAAATAACTACCATCGATCAACCAACGATCAGATGCTGCATTAAAATCTGCCACACGCGCATTGTCCATACGAGGAACGTTTGTAACATCTCCAGGCTTCAACCAACGATTTAATATATCTACGTGCTTCGCATTGTGATATCCTGTACCCATTAAACCAGCATAAGCAGCATCATAAATCTTACCGCCAATTTGATAAACCATTAATGCCGATAGTGAAAATGCTTTGTAACGAAGAGAGGTATTAACAGAACCTGTTAAATCAGCGATGGAAGTACCGTTATACCAAAATCTCGCATTGGAAATGTTGTTTGTCAAGGTATCTCCAGAGGCTGTGATGCGAGAGTTAGTTGGATTGAAAGCAATTGCACGGTACTCGGCAACACCCGTCTCAGGATTAACGCCTTTGTACTCTCTCAACCAATAATCATACAAAGAATTACCTTCTCTTAACTTCTTAGTTCCGTCAATGATTTCCTTACTTTCAGCAGGCATTTTAGTAATCTTGTTTTCTAATTTAGTTGCATTGATATCAATGTTCCAAGTGAAATCTTTTGTACGAACTAAGTCTCCACCTAATTGAAGTTCGATACCACGGTTATACATGGAACCAATGTTTCTTGTTTCCGTACCAATACCCACTGAAAGTGGCAATGGCACTGCAAAAATCAAGTTAGTTGACTCACGGTTGAAGTATTCAATCGTACCATTGATTCTATTTTTCAAGATCCCAAATTCCAAAGCCACATCATAAGATGTATTGGTTTCCCATTCTAAAGCTTTGTTTCCTAGGGATGATTGCAAAATACCTGGCTCAGTTGCGTTGTTATTGTTCAAGGCAAACAAAGGCTGCCAAGCATAGTTACTAATTCCACCATCATTACCTGTTTGTCCGAATGAAGATCTCAACTTCAAGTTGTCAATGAAAGGCAATTCCTTGATGAAATCTTCTTGATCTAAACGCCAAGCAGCTGATACGGAATAAAAAGTACCCCAACGCTTGTCTTGGTAAAATTTAGAAGAACCGTCGCGACGTGCAGAAAAGGAAACAAAATACTTGGAGTCAAAATCATAGTTAACTCTTGAGAAGAAACCTTCTACTCTTCTGATATCATATTGGGAATTCAAATTGGTAGTGGTAGTAAAGTTGATCAACTCATAATTACCTTCCACAATTTGTTGAGAACGAGATCCGTCCAAAAAGTTACTCACTAAATTGTAATTCTCATGACCAATTAAGGCATCCACATTGTGCTTACCAAATGAATGGTTGTAAGTCAATAATTGAGATAAGTTGTAGTTAGTTGTGTTCTCAAAGGTATTTTGAGCACGACCTGCCGGAGCGCCATCACCGATTTCTGGATTTCCAAAAACAATGGTATTTGCATTGGTGATATCTAAACCTACGTTAGCACTGAACTTAAAGTCTTTTAGGAAAGAAATTTCTCCATAAGCACGACCACCCAATAAATTTCTTCTGTAAAAATTCTCATTTAATTCAGTCTCAGCTACCACGTGACGACCACCATATTGCGGACGGTTAGATAAACCTAAAGCATTCATGTTACCATAATCATAACGCGTTCTTCCGTTTTCCAATTTTAAGAAAGAACCTGGGCTATCAGGATTGTAGGCATAAACTGGATAAATGGGCGCCATTCCTCTTGTAAAGAAAAAAGGATTGACAAATGATGTTCCTCCATCAGCAGTGGACTGATTGGAAGTAGTAATTGTCGTATTCATGTTAGCACCTACTTTGAACCAGTCATTCATTTGACTGTTTACATTCAAACGAGCAGTGAAACGATCAAAATCTGACTTAATTTGAAATCCTTTGTCATTTAGGTAAGAAACTGACAAGAAATAATCTGATTTTCCATTAGATCCAGAAAAATTGGCAGCTACTTCATCACGAACTCCTTGACGCATCACCGCTTTTTCCCAATTTAAATCATCAGCATTGTAAATCATTTTAGCGTTAGGATTCAACTTCCCGTCTAAACCAACTAATTCAGCAAACGGTACATTATAAACGTTATAACCCGTTCCAAGAATTGCTCCTAAACCAGATGAAGCTGCTGCGTTTGCTGCTGCTAAAGTCAATGGACTAGCAGTACGGTAAGCCAAGTTGTTACGGTTAGCCTCCCACATCAATGGATAATAATCACCAGCACCAACACGATCGTATTCTGGAAGAGCACGCGTATTAAAACCTTTGGTGTATTTTACATTGATGGTATTTTTACCTTTTGAACCCTTTTTAGTGGTTACCATCACAACACCGTTGGCAGCACGCGCACCATAAAGAGCTGTTGAGGCAGCGTCTTTCAATACCGTAATGTTTTCAATATCATCATTGTTCAAATTTGAAATACCTGCTGAGTAAGGTACACCATCGACTACGTACAAAGGATCATTAGAAGAGGAAATAGATCCAAAACCACGAATACGAACAGCTGGAGCAGAACCTGGTTGTCCAGAAGTGGAAGTAGTCGTAATACCTGGTCCAATACCTTCTAAGGCTTGTGCGACGTTTGTGATGGGTCTAACTGCTAATGCTGTTGCACCAATTTTGGTAGATGAACCCGTAAATGAAGATTTTTTAGCAGTACCGAAAGTCGTTACAACCACTTCATCTAAAGTAGATACAGCCGAGTTTAGCGTCACGTTAATGACCGCACGGTTACCTACTTTCACTTCTTGTGAGTTATAACCTACATAAGAAAATACGAGGGTTGCATTGGCTCCAACTGTTAGTTTGAATGCACCCTGTGCATCTGAACTGGTTCCACGATTGGAACCTTTGATGGTAATGTTTACACCGGGTAAACCATCACCGTCATCACCCACTACTTTTCCTGTAATGGATTTATCTTGTGCAAAGGATGTTGCCAAACCAATCGTCCACAAGAAAATACTTAGTAATAAAGTTTTTTTCATAATGATTTTAAATTGTTGAATGATAGATATTTACAGATAACTTAAGAATTAACAAAAATACAATCAAAAAGTTTTGTTTTTCAAAAAAAATCAATTTTAAACAAATTATTTATCTAAAAACCCTAAAATTAATTTCCAATTGAACTTTTTTTTTAAAAAAAGAGGTTCGTAAACTGAATTACAAACCTCTTTTTCAAAATAAAACTCAAAACTTATTTACCCACAGATGGATTCGTTTGAATTTCAATCAAAGGAATTCCAAAAATATATCTTGGGTCAGATGGCGCAATGATTGCACCAGCACCAAAAGAATTCATGGGCTCTCCACGACGTGCAACATCATTCGCTCTAAAGCCTTCTGCTAAAAGCTCAATACGACGCTCAGTCAATATGGCTCTTACTAACTCAGCTTTGGTTGAAATGGAGGCAAAAACATAAGATGCATCTGAACGACCATGTACAGCTTGTAACAAAGCCGTTGCACGAGTTAAATTGCCTAATTCAGCCTCGGCTTCTGCTGCGTTCAAAAGAACTTCTGCATAACGAATGTTGGGTACAAAATCCACAAATGGATTAACACCAGAAAACTTGATTGGTGAAGGAAAATTGGCAATGGTTGTTCTTGGAACTGTTAATTTAGTCTTGCGATCATCCGTTGCAGCAAATTGTGGATGGCTATAAATACCTGTAGGACCTGTATTTAAAAAGTATTCAACGTTCCCAGCATTGAAATAGAAACCCAATTGATTTTGTGTTCCTGGAGCGTTTGTTGCATCCATTGGAAAAGAAAATACCGATTCAGTTGTTGTGTACGGTGCCTTGAAGACGTTCGTCACATCAGCTTGCAAAGCATGAGCTACACGGCTAGCAGATCTAAAAGGTGCAGCAGCAGAAACAATTTTATTTGATTCTGAAACAACACCTGCAAAATCACCCATTGCTAACAAAACACGAGTTTTTAAAGCTATAGCCGTATTTTTGTGCGCGCGAGTTGTATTTAACAAAGCAGAAGAATAGCTATCTGGCAATTCTGTTTCTGCCTCATTCAAATCTTTCAATACTTGAGCATAAACTTGTGCAACTGTACTACGAGCTAAATCATTGTTGGCAGAAGAAGTCTCGCCTTTTAAACGCAATGGCAAACCAGCAGATGCTCCTTTGTCCAAAATGTATGGCTTAGCGAAAAATTGCACCAATGAGAAATAAGTCAAAGCACGAAGAAATTTCGCTTCTCCACGATAATTAGCTGCTAAAGTTGTAGATACAGCCGTTGGATTTTTTGTCAAACCTTCCAAAAATAAATTGGCACGGTTGATGGTCAAATAGCCTTGTATCCAAAAATTGGCCAAATATGAATCAGATGGATCTTGATTTCCTTGGTAAGTTGAATAACCAGTAACATTGTTGGTTGTTCTGTTAACAAACTCCTCACCGCGAATGTCATTGTAAATCAAATAGCGACCTCCGAATAAACTTCCCGACTTTGCGGAACCGTACAAACCATTAACTTGAGAAAGAACTCTGGCTGGTGTACTAAATACAGTAGCATCAGACAAATCTAATTCAGGCACTGCACTAAGGAATTCCTTATTGCAAGAGGAAACTGTCAGTGCTAAAGCTACTGAAAGAATGCTCATTTTTGTTGTGAATAATTTCATTGTATATCTATGTTAAAATTATAAACCGATGTTAAGACCAATTGTAAACGATCTACCTTGAGGAATTGAGTTACGCTCAATACCAGAAGCTAAGTTAGTTTCACCGTTGGTAGAAATCTCAGGGTCAACTCCTTTGTAAGCTGTTAATAAGAAAGCATTGTTTACTTGTGCGTACACACGTAAATTTGAAATTCCCCAACTAGTTAAGTTGGCTGGAACTTTGTAGCCTAAAGAAGCAGTCTGTAAACGGATGAAATCACCTTTTTGGATGTTAGCATCAATCAAGAAAGCAGAACCGTTTGAAATATTATCTCCGTAAACTGCACGAGGGATTTCAGCAATTTGTCCTTCTTTTTTCCATGAATCCAATACATCCACAGAGTTGTTCCAAACACGTTGGTCACGAAGACCCGCTTGGCTACCATTATAAATGTAATTTCCTCCTGAGAACGTAAAGTTCAATCCTAAGTCAAAACCTTTGTACTTAAAGGTATTGTTGAAGCCTCCATAGAAAGTAGGTAAAGTATTACCCAAAATTTCTTGTTGATTAGAAGGAGAAACAGTTGGAGTCCCATCCATTAATGTCCAAGCATTTGCACCACCTTGATGTAGATACTGTACTTTAACGCCGTCCTTTCTAATAAAAATACGACGACCATTTGCTGGATTAACACCACCGGTTCTTACGCCGTAAATTTGTGCTGCAGAATAACCCACTTTCGTGATGGATGTAGTTTCTAGACCACCAGTAGCTGTTAAAATCGGTGTATTTGCATCCACCAATGAAGTAACCATGTTTTCGTTGGTAGCAAAATTGATGTTTGATGTCCAAACGAAGTTACCTGTATTAATTGGGGTAGCATTTAAGGATATTTCAAATCCCTTGTTGTACATCGATCCTACGTTAGCAAGAATGGAGTTACCCGGAATACCTTTGGAAGGTGCTTGAGGTACATTCAAAATCAAATTATTGATGTCTTTATAGTAATAATTAGCCTCTAAAGTAATACGATCATTCAAGAAACTTACGTCCAAACCAATGTTTGTTTGAGCAGAAGTTTCCCATTTCAAATCCTTGTTACCTGCTTGGTTAAATGCTAAAGTTGGTGCTGCACCAAATAAACCTGAAGCAAATGTAGAATAAGAACCATATGCGTTAGGTACGTTACCATTACCTACTTTACCATAACTTGCTTTTAAACGAACGTTAGATACTGTATTTCCTAAATCTAAGTTTTTGAAGAATTTTTCTTCAGAAACTGTCCATCCCAAAGATACCCCACCAAAATCACCAAAACGGTTTTCCTCAGATAAAGCAGAGTTACCGTCACGACGATAGTTCGCACTCAAGAAATACTTTCCAGCATAACTGTATGAAAAACTACTCAAATATGACTCATAAGCAACTTGGGAAATACCATTACCAGCAGCTAAATTAGTTCCGTAATTTCCTTGAAAATCCGTGAAAAAGAAGTCAGCCAAACCTTGACGTTGTGCACCCCAGTTTAACACGCGAGTTTTTTGTACATCAGATCCGATGATAGCAGAAAAGTTGTGTTTATTAGCTAAAGTCAAGTTGTATTGCAATGTGTTAATTAAGTTCCAGTTGTCTGAACGTGCTGTGTTATTGTACGCATCACCACTTGTGGACCATCCATCACCATTGAAAGGATTCAAAAAACGAATGTTTTCTGTATTTCTACGATCCCATGAATAACTAGATTTAGCTGTTAAACCTTTGGCTAAATTAAATTCTACTCCTAGATTAGCAATTAAACGTGTATTTTCAGAAGAAATTTTATCTAAATCACGAACAGAAGCTGGATTTGGAAACTGAGCAGGCAACAAATTGTTCATACGACCAATGGTGTTGTTTTCTAAATTTAAACTACCATCAGGTAACCTTGCAGGCAAGTTTGGAACTTGAGCAACCGCAATACGACCTAAACCAGATGTATTAAATGCACCACCCGGATTAGAACCTGACATAGGCGCTTTGTTAAATGTATTGGAATAGTTGAAGTTAGCTGTCAATTTCATCCAGCTAGTGGCTTGGTGATCCAAATTGAATCGACCAGAACGACGTTGGAAATTGTTACTACGTAAAAAACCATCTTGATCAGAAAAACCAGCAGAAAAATAATAAGTAGTCTTATCAGATCCACCATTGATAGTCAAATTATGGTTTTGCGAAACAGAAGTTTGATAAACTTCCTTGTACCAATCTGTATCAATTAAACTTCCATCAGGATTATAATTTGGTAAAAACGACTGGTTGGAAGCATTTCTTTGAGAAGCAACAACTGCATTAGGATTCAATGCCAAAGCATTTGCAATCGCATAATTTTTGTGATCCATGAATTGTTGAGCATTTAACACATCCGGTAAACGAACTGCATTACTAACACCTGCCCAAGAATCGATTGAAACTTTAGCTTTTCCTGATTTACCTCGTTTAGTTGTAATTAACAAAACTCCAGCTCCTGCACGAGATCCATAAATGGCCGCAGAGGCAGCATCTTTTAAAATATCAATCGACTCAATGTCTGATGGATTAATATCACCTAAAGGGTTATTGGTAGTTGAGTTTGCAGAAACGTTGTCTGTTGAAATCGGAATACCGTCAATTACGACCAAAGGAAAAGAACTAAGTGACAAAGAACTCAAACCACGTACACGAATAACCGGAGGGTTATTCAACAAACCGTTCGGCTGAGTAATGTTCACCCCAGCAGCTTGACCCGTCAAACCTTGGGAAAAAGATTGAACAGGACGCTCAGAAATTGCAGCTCCTTTAACAGTAGAAGCTGATCCAGTAAATTCAACACGTTTTTTGGTACCATAACCAACAACAACAACCTCAGACAATTCTTGATCATCAGAAGCTAATTGCACATCAATTACCGCACGAGACCCTACGGATGCTGATTGACTTTTAAAGCCAACAAAAGAGAACACCAAAGTAGCGTTATCTGAAACTGAAATGGAATAAGATCCATTGGCGGAAGTAGTCGCCCCGCGAGAGGTTCCTCTTACACTCACACTAACTCCAGGTAGAGCACTGCCATCTGCAGCGGAAGTGACTTTACCAGTCACCAATCTACCTTGCGCCATCAACGAACCTATCACGGTTGTCATTAGCAACAATACTAGTAAGATTTTTTTCATGTTGATAAATAAAGATTAAAAATTAATTGAACCGCAAAAATACAAAAAAAATTAACATCCAATTAATCAACAAATTTGAAAATTTAATAATACACTAACATAACATTTCGAAAAAAGCTTATTAAAGCAAATTTAAATAGGTTTAAAGGTTAAAATGTAGAATGATAAAAATTTTAAATGTTTTACATAAAAAAAATATATAAGAAAAATACAATTGACAATTATCAATTAATTTATTAAACAATATAATTTTTCCTTGAATTAGAATCTAATAATAAAATTAAAGGGAATAAAAACCATGAATTGCGCAAAAAAGGAATTTGAAAATTACAAAAAGAAACTTTATGGCAAAAAAAAGGGTCTGCAATGAATGCAGACCCTTTTTAGAAATTAAAAAAGAATTATTGACGAGGCTTGATGTAAGTCAAGGTATCGACAAAACCTCTCAAAGGATTATTATTATAATTCCAACTAATGTACATTTTTTTGGTAGCTGGATCATACTTATTGGAATTTGTCACTCCATCCAAAGTGAATTTGGTAATAACCGTTGCATTAGGTGGATTATTAAATACACGTGCAACTTCGTTTGTATTGGGATCAAACTCCACTACTGGAGAAATACCTGCACCATACCAACTTAAATCGTTTTCAGGATCTGGACCTACACCAATTGGGTGACCGTATGAACCCGCATCTGGCCAATAGTAGATAACTGAATTAGCACCCGCCGTCATCATATATACAACTGTCTTATATGGGAAGTTGTAAGGAACACGGTTATGAGCACCAGTTAACATGTAAACACCATCATACTTATTTTTCAAACTGATCAACGTTACAATGTTCTTTTGAGCACTTGTAATTTTTGAGCCAGGTGCATCAACTACCTTGTAAGCAATACCAAACTTTTTAGATAAATCCCACTTAGAACCATCTAAGCTGATTTCAAAATTCTTCGCAAACTCATTTGGACCAAAAGTAATCGTGTACTTATCTCCAGATTTAACGATAGAAGGATCCGTCACCAAACTAAAAATAGAAGTTGGTAAAGGCTCAAAACTTTCAGAATTATCCTTATTGTAGGAAGTCAATAATTCTGGAGCTTCTTGAACAGTTATAGTAGCTGATTTAGCTAACTCAGCTGGAGAATTCACATCACGACGAATATTAAAAAGCAACACTTTTTTAGTTGTAGTGAAAGGCTCATAATAAAGCGCCTTAGAAGGGCCGTCGTTAAATTTAACAAAAACCGATCCTTGATTCGTTAATTCTACTACCTCATCCTTGATACAAGATTGCATCAAAAACGTTGCTAAGAATATTAATGAAAGGAAATATTTGATCTTTTTCATATTATAAATATTTTAAAAATTATAAAATGGGGAAATATTAATTATTCCACCAAACTTTAGAATCTTGAGTGTCTCCGCCAGGTAATGCTTTTACAGCAGCTTCTGCATTTGCTTGATTAGAAGTAAATTCACCTGTACCGTAGGTGTATCTTCTAGGAATCTGCTTCGAAGAATTAGTTGCATCTGGAGCAGGAGTTAATTCAGGAAAACCTGTTTTTCTCCATATATTCCAAGCTTGCATTCCATCTGGATAATGAGCAATATATCTTTGCACAGCAATTTTTTTCAAATTACCTGCAGCTCCAGCTGATTCTAATGCAACAGCAGGTTGACTCAAGTAATCACTTGGCAAAGTAATTCCCCATTGCTCATAAGACAAAGCAATACCTGTAGAATAAACAGTCGAAACGTTTTCAGATGTCCAACCATAGTTAGCTGCTTCTGCTCTAGCTAAAGCAATTTGACCTGCTGAAATCACCATCACACTACCATTCTCTTTTCTAAAATCGCCGCGTAAAATACGGGCCCAATTTGTATTAGCTGAAGTGAAAGCTTCGACTTTAGCACGAACCAAACCGTAAGGAACACCAACAATAGAAGTCTCATTTGCATTTGCTGCAGCTTGATCTTGTGTAGCACCACCAAAAGCTTTTTGACGACTATCCCCTAAAGAAGCCATCAAATCGGTCATTGGCTTACTTTGACCATAATCCTTACGTCCATTGTATAAATTGAACCAAGAGCTCTTATAATTTCCACCTGGGAATGTCAAGACCATGTTTTGCGAATTGGATTGAATGTATCCTCCTGCATCAGCCAATGCTTTGGCAAATTCCGTAGCGGCATAACCACCAGCAGCTGGGAATTTTTTAGATAACTGCAATGACATCAACATTCTCAATGAGTTGGCAGCACGCTTCCAAGAAGCAGCATCCCCACCGTAAATCAAATCACCTTTAATAGCTGATGCATCAAATGAAGCAGCGGCTTTTGTCAATGCAGCAATCATTCCTTTGTAAATATCCTCTTGACGATCGTATTTAGGATTTGCATTCTTAACACCTAACAGAGCCTCCGAATAAGGAACATCTCCCCAACGATCAGTGATTGTCCAAAAAATGTATTGTTGAAGAATTTTGGCAACTTGTGTCATATTGTTGCTTTCATTTTTCTCAATAATTACTTGTAAATCTTGCAAAGGGCCAGCATACTCTCCTGAAAACTCAATTTGTGGCAAACTGTAAAGAGATGCATCTGTATATTGTGTTTCTGAAAAATATTGCCCATATAAACCTGGTCTAACTGAAGCAGAATATCCACCTAAACCAGATTGAACATTTGCCATCAAAGCTGATAAAATCGGGGTTGATGTCGCAGCAGGATTGACGTTGGTATCACCAAAATCATCCAATTTGGTACATCCCTCTACTCCTAAAAAAAGTAGTGAAATGAATATATATATTATTTTCTTTTTCATGTCTTTTAAAATTTATGAATTCAAATCAATTAAAATCCAAATTTGATATTGATACCATATCCACGAGTACCAGGCCATTGTCCTGTTTCACCGCTGACAGCAGAAATTTCTGATGGATCAAAATCTTTCGATGTTGCATATAAAAGCACAGGGTTTCTAGCAACTAAAGAAACATTTACCGTTTGGAAATATTTGCTCATTCCTAATTTCTTAACTGGCACATTATATCCAAATGAAATTTCTCTGATTTTAACAAATGTCAAATCATAAATGTATGGATCAAATGTTTTATTGTTGTAAAGGTTATGGAAATAATCTTGCGCCTCTACATAAAAATCAACTGGCTCACCTTTCTCATTTACACCTTTCGTATGAACTCCTCCTCCATCAGCTACTGCATCACGGATTGGGTTTCCTTTGTCATTCACTGTTGCAGTTTGAGCTGTTAAACCAGAGAATGAACCCCACATGTTAGATAGAGATGCAAATTTTCCTCCAATTTGAAAGTCCATATTCACATTCAAAGTAAAGTCTTTCAAGAAAGTAAATGAGTTTTGTAAACCTCCTGTATAATCTGGCAAAACGCTACCAAAATACACTTTAGGATCATTCACATAAAATCCATTTACATCTAAAACAGGTTCTCCATTAATACGCTTGATTCCATTTCCATACAATTGTCCCCAACGCTTTCCTTCGGTGTGAACTAAATAAGGCATTGTTGACCATACACTTTGAACACTTGCTGTTTGAGTAATTCCATATTTAGGTGATAATGAAACGATGTCATTAGCAACTAATTTTGATAAAGTTCCTGAGATTTTCCAAGAGAAGTTTCTTGAAACTATCGGGCGACCGTTTAATTGAATATCTAAACCTTTTTTGGCAATTTCTCCAATATTGGTTAATAATTGAGTATAACCACTAGCCCCATTTACAGTCAGTGCATATGGGAAATTCTTTTCAGAACCTTCCCAATAAGTAGCAGAGAATCCAACACGGTCATTCAAGAATGATAAGTCTAAACCAACTTCACCTTGAGTAACCACCGATCCCTTTATATTGGGATCTACTAAAGTGTTAGCCGCAGACATTAAGAAATTACTACCCCACTTGTATTGTCCTAAGCTGTAAGCCGAACCAGGAAAACGGTATGCACCAAATGTTTCATTAGATGTTCCCAAGGCTTTTGGAATTTCTCCCCATGAACCTCTTAACTTACCATAACTTATCCACGGCAGAGTTTTACTAATTAACTCTCCAAAAACAAATGATAAACCAGCCGATTTAGACAATACTGAATTACTTGCAGCTGGTAAAGTAGAATACCAGTCATTTCTGAAAGTTACATCGGCAAATAAAATATTTTTATATCCGAAAGTACCTTTCCCAATTAATGCACGATATTTTTCTGTGATACGGTCGTTACCGATGGATGCTGGATCTACGGAGTTCGTAACCGTAAATAAATCCGCAACACTTAAACCGTTGTTGGTGTTAGCTGAATTACTTACATAATTCCACTCAAAAAAGTCCGTTCCTACGTTAGCATCAATGGTAAAATCCTTGATTTTTTTGTTGTAGTTCGCAAACAATTCCATGTTGGTACGGTCAGAATAAGTTTGACCAGTTCCGTAATAACCTTTTGCTTCGGGAGAATTACCCGTTGTTTGTAAACCTGACTCATTTAAGCGAGAACTGTAACGAGAATCTGTCATTCCGTTATTTTGTTGCTTTCTGTATGTAGCCGTAATTTTCAAATCATCATTTACTTTGTAAGTAAACGCGATATTTCCGAATAAACGATTTCTTGTGTTAGTTTGGTTAACCAAATCAAACCACGAGAAAAAGTTGTACCAATAGTTACCTGCATAGAAGTTTCTTGTGTTAGCTGGATCATAGGCATCTGGATTTGCTTTGTTCCAAGAAGCATAAATCCCCTCAGAAGTTCTCAAATCTTTTAATTCCTTCATGATGTTCATGTCCAAATCACGGTGGAACCACTGATTAAATGCACCTGAAGATTGGTTAGAATAACCATCATCAATTTCACCCTTTTGAACTTGATTCACATAATTGATGTCTGCACTTACAGTTAAGTGCTTGTTCAAATTGTAAGATGTCAAGACGTTCAAAGTATTTTTATTCAAAGAAGTATTGGCCAATAAACCATCAATCATTTGATTTCCGTAAGTCAATTTGAATTTCAGTTTATCTGATGCTGAATTGATGGTAAAACTGTTGTTTTTTGTTACACCAGTTTGATAAAAATCACGAGCATTGTTTGGCTGAGGCGTCAAAGAAGCAGTTTTGAAAGAATATTTACTTCCAGCGTACCAAGCATACCAAGGTATGTATTCTTGACCTACCATTCTTGGACCCCAAGAGGCATCATCACTGTAATCATGGTAATATTTACCATCCAATGCTTTCCAATCCTCTGGCTGACCCGCCTTCCACTTGTATTGCATCAAATCAGAAGTTGAACCACCTGCGTAAGAATTTTGATAATTCGGCAAGATAT